>SHUM01000024.1 GCA_009691245.1 Acidobacteriota bacterium
AGTACAACACCCGCAGGCCGCACTCGGCGCTCGGCTATAGGCCCCCGGCGCCGGGGGCCTATAGCCCTGTCAAAAACCCAGTTTCTCGGCCTCAGGTTGTGATGTAAACTCTCTCACAAGGATTGGTACAAAATCTCGGGCGGGTCAGATGGATCAAAGATTTCAGCGGTGCATATGCCTCCGCCATGTGGTGTTGAAGTAAGACCTCCCGTGATGAGAACCTTGCCCTCAGGTAGCAATGTGGCTGAATGGTCTGCCCTCGTCCAAATCATGTTGCCTGGAATAGGCCTGAATGTTTCCGTGATGGGATCATAAATCTCGGCGGAGGAGAGGTAGTTAGGATTGCGGAATCCTCCAGCTATCAAGACCTTTCCGTTAACTAGGAGAGTCGCCGTATGCCCCCTACGACCGATTGTCATCCTTCCGGTCGGAGTGAATGTTCCTTTAGTCCAATCATAGAGCTCGGTTCCTAGTGCCCAGCCCCCGCATGGACCAATGTCCCCACCAACAATCAGGACTTTACCATCGGCGAGCAGCGTTGCTGTATGCTGCACGTGCCCGGTTCTCATGTTTGGTGTTTGCTGAAAGGTGCTAGTCGTTGGATCATAAAGCGCCGCGTGAGAATTTACGGCAGGATTCAACGGACAGCAAGGAGTGCTGCTCCCTCCGGCAATGAGAGCTTCGCCGTTGGGCAACAATGTGGCATGGCTTGCAGTTGCTCCCTCGTGTTGACAATCCCGGTGTTAGCACTCGCGTAAGCCGGGACTACCGTTTTGGCTGGCGGGGTCAACTCCGCGTCCGCTTCCTTACGTTGGGGACGATGGAGCCATGATAGCAGGGATTGGAGCCAGCCGGCCTTTGCCTTTGGTGTGGGTTTAGGGTGCATGAGGGGAGCCTTCATTTTTCACTGCGGGCATTATCTTCCGCCGTCAGATGGATCAGTGAGCTTGGCGGGTCGAGTCAGCCAACCATCAAACGGGCAATTGAGTTGACAGCAGTTGTCTGCATATCTCAGGGGGGAGCGAGCCTGATTACGAAAAAAGTATTAGCCTCCCCCCTATCATGTCAAGGGTCAAGTTGGCCCCAACTTGGCCCCAACTTGGGGAGTAGTGATTGGGGAATTGGCGGTGGGGAGGGATCAGCACGTTACGCCGCGCAATTGCAGGTCGGCGCGTAGCTGGTCGAGAGAGGTGAACACTGCGGCGTCGATGCCTGCGCGGCGGGCGGCGTCCACGTTGTCGGCGAGGTCGTCCACGAAGAAGCACTCCGGCGGCGGGCATCCGGCGGCCGCGATGGCGTGTTGGTAGATGCGGGGGTCGGGCTTCATTGCGCCCACGCGAAACGAGAGGACGAACTCGTGGAAGTGGCGCAGCATCGGGTAGCGCGCCTCGGCCTGGCCAAAGTGCATGGCGTTGGTGTTGGAGAGCAGCACCAGGCGGCGCGACACGGCCAACGATTCCAGCAAGCTTTCCGGCACCAGTGGATCGGGAGACAAAATCTCGCCCCAGACCGCGCAGAATGTTTCGTAGGTAACCCGCATGTCCAGCAGGCGGCAGGTGGTCTCGAAGAACTCTTCGGAAGTGACTTCGCCCTGCTCATAACGGCGCGGCAGCCCGCTCGTGCTCATGATGCGCTGGACGTCTTGCGGAGTGTGCGGGCAGACCTCCGCCAGGGCCTCGCGGCAACGCCGGAAATCCACGGGCACCAGCACGTTGCCCAGATCGAACAGGACAGCCTTGATCATGGTGATGGAGAGACCTCACTATGAATCTCGCAAATTTAGTCGCATCTGTCCAGCGAACCCACAGCCAATGGTCCGCGCCGTTCCGGAGTATCAGGATGACGCGCCTACCAGAGCCTGCTGCTGCGCTTTGGTAGCTGCCTCAAGACCATCTCTTTCCGCTGGTTTTCCAGACAGCCCTGCATACATTTAAAAAAATCAAGGGAAAAGTAGCAAAATGAAGGCGCGCCATGGCCTGTGGAAAAAGATGTGGAAATTGCTAGCTAGGTGAAATTGGGGAACGAGCATCGTAACGGACATTCAGGCGTTGTCAATAGAGAAAATAAATAAATATAATATATTTATAATCAACATGTTACGGACTTTCCGTTGGGTGATGCTCAGGATCGTGCAATGCTGCCTGGGTTTGCTCGTGTTCTGGCTGATGATTTGCACAACTATGCAGCAGTAAATGGCCAAAACAGCTGTTTTTTAAGGCTTTTGTGCTCTTTTCGGCACTCTGTTTCGGTTGCCTACTTTGTAGCACGGCATGCATGTTCCATCAATAAAAAACGAGTCATTTGTGTCTGGGAACCATTCCAGAGAAAAGTTTCTGCGGAGGCGATCTATTGGACTTGGCGCGATGCTGCAGCCGGCGGTTGGACATGATTGCCGAAGCGCAGGACCAGGGAATGCGGCAGCTCAGCCACCACCGTGATTCCCGCCGCGGAGTCTTCGCGGTGCAGAACACGCCCGGCGTCATAGACCTGCGACAACTCCTTGCCTTCGCGCTGCGTGAATTGCAGCACCACGCGTTTGATGGGATCGCTAGTGAGGGCGCGATCAATCGCCTCGAGCAACTCCTGAATTCCTTCGCCGGTGTGCGCCGAGACCAACGCCTGTCCGGGAATTGCTGCCTGTCCGGGAATTGCTGATAGCTGTGCGCGCTGCTCCTTGCTCAGCAGATCCATCTTATTTCCGATATGCAGCACGGGACTCTCGCTCGCGCCCAGGTCGGACAGCACCTTCATGACCTCCTGCTCCTGTTGTTGACGGAGCGGCGAGGCGCAGTCGGAGACATGCAGGATCAGTTGCGCTTCGCTGACTTCTTCGAGCGTGGCGCGGAACGCTTTGATGAGCGAGACGGGCAAGTTGCTGATGAAGCCGACGGTGTCCGACAGCAGCACGCGTCGTCGCGACGGCAGTTCGAGCAGGCGACCTGTGGGGTCCAGCGTGGCGAACATCTGCGGCGAGGCCAGCACCTGCGCCTCGGTGAGCCGGTTGAAGAGCGTCGACTTTCCCGCGTTGGTATAGCCCGCCAGCGCCACGGTTGGAATGGGAATCGAGAAGCGGCGCGAGCGGCGGCGCAGGCGCTGCTGGCGCACCGTCTCCAGCGTCGCGGTCAACGTGCGGATGCGCTCGCGGATGCGGCGGCGGTCCACTTCCAGTTGCGTTTCGCCCGGCCCGCGCGTGCCGATGCCGCCGCCGAGCCGCGACATCTCCACGCCGCGTCCGGTGAGCCGGGGCAGCAGATAGGTCAGTTGCGCCAGCTCCACCTGCAACTGACCTTCGCGCGTGCGTGCGTGCCGCGCGAAGATGTCCAGGATCAACTGTGTCCGATCGATGGCGCGGCAGGAGGTGTGTTTCTCGATATTGCGTTGCTGCGTGGGCGTGAGTTCGTGGTCGAAGATGAGCAGGTTGGCTGCGAGCGCGGCGGCCTGCTCGCGCAACTCGTCCAGCTTGCCGCTGCCGAGCAGCGTGGCTGCGTCCAGACGGTCGCGCGCCTGCAGCATCATCCCAGCCACCAACGCCCCGGCGCTGAACGCGAGTTGGCGCAACTCGTCGAGCGACTCCTCCGGCTCCAGCCCCGCCGCGTGGCCCGCCGCGTGAGCAGCGCTCTTCAGGCGCACGCCAACGAGGATGGCGCGCTCGGGTCCGCGAGCGGATCGCTGGGCCGAAGTGGTGTCGGATGCAGTTGGTTGCCGGTGCGTCAGAAAAGTTTAGCCCTCCGCGGGAGGGTTCGCCGGCGGCGTGGCTCCAGCAGGAGATGAGTTGCCTCCGCCGGGGCGGCTCTGCGTGGTAATCGAAGCGATGGCGTGCTTGAAGACCAGATGGTCCTGATGATTGGCATCGAGTATCAACGAAAATTTATCGAAGCTGCGAATCTTGCCGGTGAGTTTGACGCCACCCATCAGAACCAGCGTTACCAGCGCGCGGTCGCGCCGGGCGTTGTTCAGAAATAGATCCTGAATGTTCTCGGGCTTATCAGCGGTATGTGGTGCATTCTTGAGTTCGCTCATGTGGATCATTCTACTGGCGAGTGGAGGGATACTGCAACTGAAAGCAAATTCTGGTAGTGTCCGATTTGTGTGTAGCTCCGTGTATCTCTGTGTCCTCTGTGGTTAAGAACGATCTCAACCACAGAGGACACAGAGGCAAACACAAACAGAACATCACCGATGCGTTAGAACACCTCCGGGAAGTAGAAGCTCATCACCGCGTTCTGGGCCATGTCGGAGACCACGATCTCCTTGTGCTTGGGGTTCAGGGCGATGCCGCGCGGCTTGATGAGCGTGCTGCTGGGTCCGCGCAGCTTCCAGCGCGGGGCTACGTTGCCGTTGTCGTTGACGTGCCAGACGCCGAGGAAACCGTCGTCGGGATGCAACTCCTCGTGCGTGCCCGCTTGCGCGGCCAGTATCCAGCCCTTGGGCTCGTAGATGGCGGTTTGCGTGATGCGGATAATCTCCGTCTTGTCGCCCTCGATGACGCGCAGCGGCGCGGCGTCGCCATTGGCGGTGCGGCTGTAAGTCAGCAGCACGCCGTACTGCTCGCCTTTCGGCCCGCGCGCCTGCGTGCCGGCCACCAGCAGATTGCGGATGGTGTCGACGGAGAGCGAGCGGACGCTCTTCAGTTGCGTTTGCTTTCCCTGAATCCTGCGCAGCGGGGGAACATCGCCATTCGCGGTGCGCGAATAGACGAGGATGGAGTCGCCGGCTTCGGGAACGTAAATTTCGTTATTGACCGCATCCACTTCCAACCGGTCCGGCCCTTCAAGTTGCGTCTTGGGCCCTTGAATGACGCGGATGGGAGCCTCCTCGCCGTTGGCACCGCCGCGGAAAACCAGGATCGCGCCGGCAAACGGCTGGCCGACCCACATCTCGTCATTCACTTCGTCATAGCGAATATCGTGCATGGTGCGCGAGAGCTTGCTGTTCTGTCCAAAGATGAGACGCGTGGGCGTCGCATTTTCTTTCGCCATCCTGGCGAAGATCGCAATCTGCGGATGCGCCACTCAGTTGGGCACCAGTATTTCCTCGCGCTTGGTGTCATAGCCGACCGCGCCGGGATTGCCGATGGCCATGGCCAGCTTGTCATTCGGCGCGCTGCGGATGACGCGCGCGGGCGCGGCGTTGCCGTTGGCCGTGAGGGGGTACACCGTCGCGCGGTGATTGCCCATGTTGGAAATCCAGACTTCCTTGTTCTTCGCGTCCACGAACACGCCGGTGGGATTCTTGATCTGCGTGCGCGCGCCCTTCACCTCGCGGGTGGGTGCGACGTTGCCGCTGTCGGTAATCTTGAAGACCAGCATGGAATCGGCGGCGTCGTTGGCCACGTAAATCTCGCCGCGCTCTTCGTCGACGGCCATGGCGGCGGGCCAGTTCAGTTGCGTCTTGTCGCCTTGAATCATGCGCACAGGAGCGACATCGCCCTTCGACTTCAGCGGATAAATGGTAATGGATGGCGCGGAGAAGCGGCCTGAGCCGACTACGTCTTCCGTTACACGGCTGCCGTGGTTGGAGACGAACAGCAGATTATTTTTCTTGTCGAGGGCGATGCCGTGCGGATCGGCGAACTCGGTCTTCTCGCCTCGGATCTCGCGCAGCGCCTTGTCTTCGTCCTTGGCGTATTTGTTGTAGACCACCACGGAGTTCTGATGCTCCACCGTCATGTAGAGTTCCGAGTCCTGCTCATCGACCGCAATGCCGTAGGTTCCGTGCGGGGTGTGCAGCTTGCGCGAGGGCTTCACATTGCCCTTGGCGTCGCGCGGGAAGATGACCATCGAGTCCTGCGTGTCGTTGTTTACCGAATAGACATCACCCGTCTTGGGGTCGATGTACAGGCCACAGTTGAACTCCATGCCGGTGTCCAGGCCCTGCACGATGCGCTTGGGCTCGGTCATGGCGGCGGCGGGCGGGGTGTTGTCCATGCGATTGAAGACGCGATAGCCGAACAGGTTTTCATCCTGCATGTAGACTTCGTTCGATTGCAGATCAACCGCGATCGCACTGTAAGTGGGATAAGTATCCTTAATGGTCCGCACGGGAACGCGGTCGGCATTTTCGGATTTCGCCTCGCGGTTCGCGGTCTCTGCTCTCCCTTGGGCGGCGCGAACTTGCATCGCGATCATCTTCGATGGCGCCATGCTGGCTGGCATCCACTCGCACATCTCGCCGTTTTCAGGCGAAAGCGGTACGGATGCGACCAATTGCGCCTGGCCGTTGGCGGCGCGGAGCGCATCGACGCCCGACTTGCGCAATGTTTCCGGCTGCGGATGCGTTGAAACCAATGTGGCGACCGTGCCAGCCGAAAGCAAGAAGAGTAAAAACCACGGGCCGAATGGAATCCGGCGACGAATGCGCGACATCATATATATCTGCCTCCGATAGTTCTGCGGAAAAATAGGTACCCTAAAATGTTACAACAATTGGAGTTCTGATGGGCATGGAAAATGACGCCGGGGTTACCGAGAATTGCCAAGCGTGGCCCGGCGAGTATGAATTGACGACCGTCACCGGACTGGGCGACAATGGACTTTGTTGAGACCATGACCGAGACTTCTAATGCCAGGGACTCCTATGGACTACCCGCAACGATGGCCGGGTGACTCCGAGCACGATTTGTGGAGCGAAGTGCGCGGTGGACGGTTGGCTCCCGACGCCTCCGCAGCCAGTCCTGCTGGCGCGCCCACGCACGAATCTGACGAAGACGATCATTGGCTGGGACGTATCGCGCTGGTCTACATCGCGCACCCGACGATTCCCAATCTGTTTCACTTCTGTTTCGATTACGCCGAGCCTTGGGACTGGTCCCGCGAGACCGAGCACGTCCCGACCGGCTGCTGGGTGCGCAGAGATTGAACGCCAATCCAGACATGCCCAATATGCCCAACATGAATGTCGAGTTCGCCGGGATTCGCTTGCAGAATCCCGTGCTGGCGGCCAGCGGCACGTTCGGCTATGGCCTCGAATGGGAGTCGCTGCTCGACCTGAACAGTCTCGGCGGTTTTGTCACCAAGGGACTGTCGCGCCAGCCGATGGCGGGCAATCCGCCGCCGCGTCTGGCGGTGATGCCAGATGGCCGCGATGTTCAAATTGGCATGCTCAATTCCATTGGACTGCAGAACGTCGGCGTGGACGCCTTCATCAAGGATAAGCTTCCGAAGCTCGCCAAGCTGAAGACCGCCGTCATCGCCAATGTCTTCGGTTACGAGATTGAGGATTACGTCGAGGTCGTGCGGCGGCTGGATGCCTCCGAAGGCCTTGTCGCATATGAACTGAATCTCTCGTGCCCGAATACCAGCCAGGGCGGCATGACCTTTGGCATTGACCCGCAACTCACCGCGGCGGTCATTGCGGCGGTGAAGAAGATCAGTCAGCGGCCCGTGATCGCCAAACTATCGCCGAACGTCGCCGACATAGTGCCGATCGCGCGGGCCGCCGCGTCGGCGGGAGCGGATGCCCTCTCGCTGGTCAATACGGTAATTGCCAAGCAGTCGCCCGCCGCTGCGCCCAGCGCGCGCATTCCTTCCGGTGGAGGCGGACTCTCCGGTCCGGCGATTCGCGATGTTGCGCTGCGCATGGTGAGCGCTGCGGCGCGCGCGGTCCAGATTCCCATCATCGGGATGGGTGGGATCATCTGCGGCGCCGATGCCGCTGCCTTCATCTGCGCTGGCGCCGCAGCTGTTCAGGTGGGTACTGCGAACTTCTACGATCCGCTGGCAGTGCCACGCATCACCCGCGAGTTGGAGGACTATTGCCGCCGCGCGGGAGTTTCGCGCCTGGCCGACCTGCGCGTGACAGTGCCGCGCGCGTAAGCGAGCGGGCCAATGGAAAAACCACGCTGACGAATCCTGATTTCCAGTATTCGGCACGATGCCCACGACAACCATTACCCAGCGACCCAGTGCGTTGGGTTCCATCGGCCCGCTGCGGCACTGTCACGCACAAAAAAAAGCTCCCGGCTTCGACCGGGAGCTTTTTCGTTGGAGGAGAGAGTACCTTGCGGTTGATGGTTGTTACTTTTTCGCCGGTGCCGGCTTGCCGCCCACCTGCGTGGTGACCGAGGTACTCAGTGATTCGATCAGCGCCTTCGCGCCAGCAGCGTTGGGGCCGGTGGGAGCCGCGGCGAGGTATTTCTCCAGAGCATCCTGCGTGCCCGACGCCGGGACCATCGCGCCGGTCTTGGGATCAATGGTGGCCATGCCGATCAGGGTTACGCCCATCTGGTAGTAGCCTTCCACGAACGGTGGGGTGGTCTGCGTGGACTTGGTGAAGGCATCGGCGGCTTCCTTCATGTTGCCCTTGTTCACCAGCACCGCGCCCAGATTGAAGAAATACTGCCCGGCGTTGACCGGATCGAGGCTGGCGGCCTGGGTCAGCTCGACCTGCGCCTCGGCGGCCATGCCCATGTTGGCCAGCGCCAGCCCGTAATTATTGTGATAAGAAGCATCGTCGGCTTTCAGCTCGATGGCCTTCTTGTAGTTGTCGATGGACTTGGTATAGAACTCTTTCCGCTGCGCCGCATCGCGCGTGGCTAAGGCCTTGCCGCCCCAGGCTTCGCCGAGTTGCGCGAAGATCACGTGCTGCGTGGCGTCCACCGACGCGGCGGCTTCAAACTGCGGGATAGCCGTGTCATAGTCCTTGGCCTTCATCGCTTCCATCGCACCGCCGAACTTGGCGCTCAGTTCCTGACGCTTCTTGATGGATTCGGCGCGGTCGGAGGCGGCCTTCTCGATGGCCGCCATCTGCGCCTCGGAGAGCTTGCCCCCCGGCTGCTCGGTAACCGAGACTCCGGCTGCCTGCGCTTCCGTGCGGGCGCGCTCCTCGCGCAGGTTGATGTTGACGGTGGCCGGCTCGTTCATGCGCGTGGTGATGTTGCCCTGCTTGAACAGAGGCTTGCCATCCTTCAACACGGAAACAGAGAACTTGCCGAGCGGCAGGCCGGCATGGAAAAATCTGCCGTTCTTATCGGTCTTGACTTCGTAGTGGCCGCGAATATCCTCGCGGTCGATGGAGACGGCGCCGTTGGTGTAGGGCTTGCCATCTTCGCCGATCACCGTGCCGGTCATCTGGCCGAACTGAGCGGAAGCGGTGCCCGCACCCAGAGTGAGCAGTCCAAGCAACATGCCCAGTGCCCATACTTTTTTCATCATCTTGGTTTCTCCCATGCTTTCAAATTTACTACGCGCGACGCGCATGCACCTTCAATACAATAGACGCAATTTTTGGATGAAAGGTTTCCTTGCCATCCGGGGTTGGCGTTTGGACTCAGTTACCTATGGGATGGCCGGAGAGTCCGGATTAACCCTGTAGGAAATGGCATCCACCACGCCGGCCTGCGCAAAGGCCCGCAGCCTCAGGGCACAACTATCGCACGTACCGCAGGCCGTTTCGCTTTCCCGGTAGCATGACCAGCTTAAATGAAGTGGCGCTCCAAGTTCAACCCCCTTTTTGATGATGGCGTCCTTGGGCAGGTGAATCAGCGGCGTAACGATCTTGATGGCGGCATCGGGACTGGCGCCGGCTTTGGTTCCGGCCTCGGTTCCCACCTTTGTGCCCACCTGTATCAGTTCATTGAATACGCGATAGTATTCCGGGCGGCAATCGGGGTAGCCGGAGCTGTCCGGCTCCACCGCGCCGATGAATATTTTGCTCGCGCCGATCACCTCCGCCCAGGAGACGGCAATGGCCAGAAAATGCGCGTTGCGGAAGGGCACATAGCTGGTGGGAATGTCGTTAAATATTTCGGGGGCCGCAAGGTCGGCCTCGCGTAACGGGATCGCGGCATCGGTCAACGCCGATCCGCCGATCTGGCCGAGCACGGCATGGTCCGCCACCAGCCGCTGCGTGATGTGATAGTAGTCGGCGATCTGCTCGAACGCGCGCCGCTCCCGCTTAGCGGTGAGTTGCCCGTAAGACACATGCAGCGCGGCAACGCGATAATCCCGCGCCGCGATGGCCGCCGTTACGCAGCTATCCATGCCGCCCGACATCAGCACCACCGCCGTCGCACGGGGCATGTTGGATGGGTTAGATATGGCCGTCACTCCTCTATATTCGTCGTCATTCCGAGCGCAGCGAGGAACCTGCTTTTGTGTCACAGAGCCGCGCGCGTCAGCAAGCGGACACGCCAGAAAAGCAGATTCCTCGCTGCGCTCGGAATGACAGAAGAAAGGTTACACGCCCTGCGTGTTCGGCTCCCAGATAAACTTGTGCAACTGCATCCCAAGGCGCACCGGCAGGCCGTCCTCGAGTATCCACTCTGCCAGCGGACGCGGCTCCAGTTGGCCGAACACCGGCGAGAAGATCAGCGCATCAACTTTGCCTGGCAAGCCGTGCTCGTCGATGAAGGCGCGGGCAAACTCGTAGTCCTCCCGACTTGCTAAGACGAACTTGAGTTGATCGCTTGGCCGCAGCACTTCAAGGTTCTTCCTGTCGAACGTGCCACCCTCGCCGCTTCCCGGACACTTCACGTCGATCACTCGCACCACCGGCGCGGGCACGTCGCCGACGAAACGCTCGCCGCTGGTCTCGATGAGCACCTGATAGCGCGCGGCGAGCAGGGCGTCCAGCAACGCGCAGCACTCTTTCTGCAGCAGCGGCTCGCCACCAGTTACCTCGACAAGGTTTATCGCGCGCCGGCCATCGTTCTCGCTGAAGCCACGCACCACCTCCATCACTTCCGCGATGGACATCTTCTTGCCGCCATAAAACGAATACTCCGAGTCGCACCAAGTGCAGCGCAGGTTGCATCCCGTCAGGCGCACGAAGATGCAGGGCAGCCCCGCGTAAGTGGACTCACCTTGAATGGATCGGAATATTTCAGTGATCTGCATGAGGGGAAATCAGATGTTAGAAGCCAGGAGTTGGAAGCCAGAATCAACGCTACGGCGCGCTACGAACCCTTCAGTGCCAATGCGATCTGTTCAAGATGATGTTCGTTATGGGAAGCAACCTTGTCGAACTCAGCCTTCAGCGTCCGAACGCCGGTTTCATTGTGGACGAATTCCAGGTGGCCACTGCTGTCGTAATGCAGGCGCGCTTGATAAATGACGCCAGCACGGACGGAATCGTAAATTCGCCGAGATAAATCGAGAGGCACATGGGAATAGTCGAGGCCCTTTGCCCAGGCATCCTGATCGAACGCCCAGAGCACTTGTCGAGGTTCACTGATAATCCGCCGAATGCGGTCGAATAGAACTGTCTCTGCATCCGCAATGTGATGCAATAAGAAGCGGGCCGACCATTTGCCCGGTCCATAACTCCGAGAGAGTTGCTCATCGCCCAACTCAAAGTACGGCAGAGTGCGCTCTCTCGCTGCTTCCAGTCGCGTGACAATATCCATGTCAATCTTTCTGAACTTCTAACTACTATCTCCTTCATTCACTGTAAGTGGCCGTGGTGATGTCGGCTTCCCACACGGTTACTTCGCGGACACGGCATGGCGCGCTGGGCGGGTTGATTCCCTTTAGTTCTTCGGATGGGCCGGCGGACATGGAGCGCGCTACTTCGTCGTAAAAGTACTTGGCGATGTTTTCCGCCGAGGGGTTTAGTACGTCAAACGGAGCCAGCTCGTTCAGAAACGTATGGTCAACTTTCTTCACCGCTCCGTGCAGCGCGTCCTTCAGTTCCTTGAAGTCGCACAGCAGGCCGATGGAGTTCAGCGCGGGGCCTTCCAGAGTAACGCGCACCTTGTAATTATGGCCGTGCAGGTTCTCGCACTTGCCGCGATAGCCGCGCAACTGATGTGCCGCCGCGAAACTTTCCTCTACCCAAACCTGATACATTCCCGCACTCACTCCCCATCAATTTCTTCAAACATCTTTTTAACTTCCGCGCGGTCGCGTGTTACGCGGTAGGACGGCAGGCTTTCCAGGAACACCTTTCCGTAGCCCTTCGACTTGATCCGCGGATCGAGCAGCACCAGAACGCCGCGATCCGACTTGTTGCGGATCAGCCGCCCGAAACCCTGCTTCAGCGCGATCACAGCGTCGGGCACCTGATACTCGTAAAACGGGTTACCGCCCGCGTCGCGCAAGCTCTCAACGCGCGCCTTCACCACAGGGTCTGAAGGGACTGCGAAGGGCAGGCGGTCGATGATCACCGCGCTTAATTTTTCGCCCGGCACATCCACGCCCTGCCAGAAGCTGGAGGTGGCGAACAGCACCGCGCCGGCCATCTCGTCGCTCTGAAACTGCTCCAGCAAGACGCGCTTGGGCGCCGTGCCCTGCAACAATAAAGGATAACGCACTTTGGTATGCGCGCGCGCGAGGAACTGCTTCACGCGATCATGTGCCATCCGCATCTGCTGGTTGCTGGTGAACAGCACAAAGGCGCGACCGCCGGAAATTTTAATCAGTTGAATGATCTCCTCCACGGCGGCATTGGCAAACGCCGGGTCATTCGGTTCGGGCATGTCGGGCGGCAGGTAGAGCAGCGCCTGCTTGGGATAGTCGAAGTGCGGCTCCAGAATCATCTCCTCAGCGCGGCGAATGCCGAGACGCGATTTCACGAAGTCAAAGGTTCCGCCGACGGCCAGAGTGGCGGAGGTCAGCACGATGGTTTCGACCTTATCAAATAGACGTTCAGTGAGGATGGGCGCCACGTCGATGGGCGTCGCCTGCAAATATAATCCGCGTCCGCGGCGCTCGTACCAGTGGACGAAGCGGCGGTCGCTGCTCTCCATCAGGAAGGTCAGGTCGCCGCGCAGCTCGTCGATGCGCCCCATCAGCGTGTGAACTTCTTCCGGTTTTTCCCCGAGCGCGGCCAGCTCGCCGCGCAGACGCGCAATCGAATTTTGCAGCGCGGAATATTGATCGAAGTGCTCTTCCAGAAATTGCGGCCGCTGCTCGAATCCGAAGCGGCCCTCGGGGGCGGGGAAGAGCGAGTAGAACATCTGCGAGTCTTCGTGCAGGCGTTTCAGCGCGCGCTGCAATGAAGTGTTGATGCATTCCTTCTGGCGCAGCGTCTGCTCGGCGTCGCGCGTCAGCTCATCGAAGCGGAAGTTGCTGCACTCCAGGCCGAAGTACTCACCAGCGATGGATTCAATCTCGTGTGCCTCATCAAAGACCACGGCGCCGTAGTTGGGCAGGATGCCGCCGTATTCGTTCTGGCGCAGCGCGAGGTCGGCGAAGAAGAGATGATGATTGACGATGACGATGTCGCTGTCGAGCGCGCGGGTATGCATCAGCGTGAGGAAGCAGCGATCGTACTGCTTGCACTTCGAGCCGGTGCAGGCCTCGCGCCGCGCGTCGAGACGGCCCCACAGCGCGCTGTCCTCGGCCAACTCGGCTAACTCGCTGCGGTCGCCGGTCTCGGTCTTGTCTTCCCAGGAGCGAATCTGCGCGAACTCCTCGACCTCTTCAAGACCGCGCAGCATGGGCCGGCCGTCCATGTCGTAAACTTTCTGGCGACACAGATAATTCGACCGCCCCTTCATGTAGCAGACGCGCAAGGGCCGCCCGAGAATGGGCGCGAGATGTTCGGCGAGGAAGGGAATATCCTTGTAGTAAAGCTGGTCCTGAAGATTCTTGGTGCCCGTGGAAATGATGACGCGCTGCTCGCTGGTCAGCGCCGGTATCAGATAAGCGAGCGTCTTGCCCGTGCCTGTGCCGGCCTCGACCAGCAGGTGTTTGCGCTGTTTGAACGCCGCTTCCACGGCCTTGGCCATCTGCAATTGACCGGGGCGATATTCATAGGCCGGGTGACTCTTCTGTAGCCAACCGCCAGGGCCGAAGCATGCGTACATGTCGTTGTGTGAGGCGGGCTGCGAGCCGGAGCGAGCGCCGGATTGTGTGGAGGTGGTCATCACAAATTTGCTTTATTGAAATACATTATCTAAATCGGCTGTCATTCTGAGCGTAGCGAAGAATCTATTTTTCTCCCGCCGCCTGCTGCTGACGTAAAGCAATCCTTCGCGGCGCTCAGGATGACAGCGCTGGAAGGATAGGGAGAAGCGCCTATTTGCTGGCGCGATCATTTTTGCGTGCGCGCTCAATCATCTGCAATGCCAGCTGTCGGGCCTGCACGCTTTTGCGCTGGCGCAGGAGACGCCCAATTTGTTCGCCCGCAAGCTGGTTCCACAATGCGGCGCGCCGAGGCTGGGGGACTTTTCGGATCACCGCGGGCCGCAACTGGTTCAACAGATTGGCCCACTGAAGGTACTCGCTGCGAATGGTGTCCGCGATGGCTACCGCCAGGTTGCGCGCCAACGCCGGACTCGCTCCGCCCGTGGATACCGCGATCTGCACGCGGCCTGCCCTGGCGGATGCGGGAAGGATGAAATTGCCCAATTCTGGAAGCGCGGCGCAGTTGACCGCGAAGCCCCGGCGACGGGCTCCCTGTGCGACGCGACGATCCACCTCCGGATGATCCGTGGCGCTGAACACCATGCATTGGCCGCGCAGGTCTTCTGCCTTATACTCACGGGCATGCCAGTGCAACTGTCCCGAGGCTGACCAGCGTTTTACGGCAGCCGTGGCCAGAGGGGCCACCACGGTAACGTCCGCACCAGCATTCAGCAGGCCGCGAATCTTGCGCTCGGCCACTGCTCCTGCGCCGACCACGAGCACGGGTTCATCGTTCAGGTTGAGGAAGATCGGATAGTATGGTTTGTTTTTTGAAATAGTCACAGCTCATTGTCACAGCGTATGCACAGACATTGAGAATAACACACTAGCGGGAACCGTCTGGAGGCAGGCTGTAAAGGAGCCGAAGGATGTGCAATGCAATGGCGGGCCAGGTGGGACACCTATCGAACTCTGTTGGCTCAGACATTCCATCCATCCGTCAAGCTAACTGTACGTCCAAGAAACTGTAGCGCGGTTGATCCGGCAGTGGACGACAGCGGGTTGCGAGGACCTCTGGAAGGGCGGTTCGGAGCCGACCACTCCCTCGGGGAGAAAAACTCGCCCGCCTGAAGGCAAATGGGTGTATATTTTCAATCGGCGGAAGTCCCAAAGACTATTCCTGGCAATTGCATCTGCGAAGGAGAGACCCATGGATACGAAACAATCGAATCGAAGAAAATTTCTAAAAGGGAGCGCGGCGTTGGCCGGATTGGCCGCCGTACGGTCCGCTAGTGGACAGACTCCAGCACCTGGAGCGTTCATCAAAGGCAATACGGAACTGGTCGCCTATGGCCAGCGCTCCCGTTTCGAGACCGCGGTACGCGTGTCGCACGGCGGAAGGAATTCACCCGACGCCTTTGGACTCGTTATGCACGTGGCGACTCCGCTGCAGGACTCGGTGGGGGTGATCACGCCATCCGCGCTCCACTATGTGGCGACCACCCGTGGCTCCTACATTCCGGACATTGATCCCAAGGAGCATCGGCTCATGGTCCACGGAATGGTGGACCGTCCGCTGACCTTCACCATGGAGGATCTGAAGCGCCTCCCTTCCGTCACCCGCCTTCATTTCGTCGAGTGCGCGGCGAACCGTCCGAGTCCCACGGCTAAGACCATTCAGGATTCGCACGGGATGACCAGTTGCGCCGAATGGACCGGAGTGCTCCTGAGTGTGCTGCTCAAGGAGGCCGGGGTGCAAGGCGGGGCTTCCTGGATAGTTGCGGAAGGGGCGGAGGAAGTGAAGGGAGCGTCGAGCATTCCGATGGCGAAGGCCATGGACGACTGTCTGGTGGCCTACGGCATGAACGGCGAGGCGGTGCGTCCCCAGCAAGGTTATCCGCTGCGCTTGTTGGTTCCCGGCTTCGAAGGAATCTTTAACGTAAAGTGGCTGAGGCGAATCAAGGCGGTGGACCAGTACTACATGACTTACAACGACTTCGGGCATCTGCGACAGGAGCCTGAAAACGCTGCGTTGGGTTACCAGATCGGACCGAAATCGGTCATCACCTTTCCTTGCGTGGGAACGCAGTTGCCCGGCAAGGGATTCTACGAGATCAGTGGCTTGGCCTGGTCCGGTGGGGGCGCCATACGCAGGGTGGAGGTATCCACCAACGGCGGACGGAGCTGGACAGACGCCGAGATTCGGGGAACGGCACAGCGCATGGCCCATACCCGGTTTAGCCTCACCTGGAATTGGGACGGAACAGAGACCGCGCTGCTTTCGCGCTGCACGGACGAAATGGGGAAGATTCAACCGACGCGAGCCCAGGTCGCCGAGTTCTTTAAGGCGCCCCTGGTTCCGTCATACAGGGCCCCGGGCCAGGACAATACCATTCAGACATGGAAGATCGCGGGCGATGGGAGCGTTCACAATGCGTATTCTTAGGCTTCTCTCGTTGGTGTTGCTGCTGGGGGGCTCCGCGCTGGCGCAGTCGACGTACGGCGTGGGAAGCACCCCGAGCAAAGAGGATATTCGTCTCTGGGATATCTCCATCAGTCCGACGGGAGCGGAACTCCCGCCGGGACGCGGAGCCGTCAAGGACGGTGCGCGGCTCTATGTGGCGAAAGGGTGCGCGGCTTGCCACGGGGCGACAGCGAAAGGAGGCCCCGCTCCCACTTTGCTAAAATCCGAAGCGAAGCCGAATGGCACTCCCTGGGACTTGGGGCGAGTACTGCCGATCCGCTCGCCGTACGCTACGACGGTATGGGACTACATCAATCGCGCCATGCCTCTCAATCGGGAGGGGACGCTAACGGCTGATGAGGTCTACGCGCTGACCGCCTATCTGCTCAACATCAACGGTGTCATCCCGGAGGACGCGGTAATGGACGCCCAGAGCCTGCCGAAGGTGAAGATGCCAAACCGCGAGGCATGGGCTCCCCTACCGGATTGGAGGCCCGGAATGCCAAGGTTTGCAGGTTACCCCTACTAGCCCTTCGTCAGGCACTAAAAGTCGCCACTTTGGAGATTATCTTGAAACGGCGTTGTGAGAAGCAAGGGACTAGCGTTTGAAAGTATCGTCGCCTAAGCGGAATTAATCGCTGGGCTCCGCCGTGGAACCTCTACCACCGCATTGCCGGAATGTGGATTGCCTAAAAGATCTACCGAACTTCCGGTGGGTGGGATTCGAACCAGATAAGTTGCTGGAGAGAAGAAAGTTGCCAACTCGGCGGAAATACCTGTAAGGCTAAGCAGAACAAGACAAGCAGCTCATTTTATGGCGGGCTAGGTGGGACACTTATCGAACCCATTTAGAGGGAATGGCTAAAGCGGGAAAATTAAACCCAGAACGATTCACCGGCCTGATACATGAACGTAAGTGCACCGCGCTGGTCATGGGCCAGGAGGCGCACGTTTAGGGCTGGGTGGCGTCGCAGTAGACTTGCTGTTCAGTGGCTGGGGCGTCGGGTTCCCAACTGAGCTGATCGGCGGGTAGGCGGGCGCCGATGACCATTGCGTCACGGGCCACGGCGTAAGTGTAGGGGAAGCATTTCAAGCGGATGGGGCCGCCACTCTGACGGGCACGCAGGATCAGTGCCTCGGTGGGCTGGGCGCGGCGCACATACTGCGGGAACTTGCGCGTCCACAGGTAGACGCAGTTCACGCCTACGAACAGTGCTGCCGCGGCGGTGGCCATGTGCCGGCCAGAGATGGTACGACCAGCGATGGGGACTGCGGAGTCTTCCAGCCCGCGGTAGGCCACGGCGATGATCACGGCCAGTCCTAGACTGGCCATGTAGGTATGTCGGCTGGGGACATAGGACATGTATGTGAGGAACGAGTAGGGCAACAGGGTGATAGCAATCCAGGCGGCGCCCGCCAGCAGAGCGGGATGCTTCGGGGTTCTGGCCAACAGCAGCGTCAGCAGGGCGGCCACGCCCCACACGCGAAACATTCTGGCGGCGGAATTTGCCAGCGTGATCAAAAAGGTAGCGCGCAGCGAGAAGGTGCCATCCGCGTAATGCTGGTTCTGGCCGGCGCCGGCAATGCTGAGTAGAGAGTAGCCAGCCGCGAGAAGCATGAACGGCAGCAGTTCTCCGCGGGCCAGACCTTTCGGCGCGTCGCCGGCAAGGGAGAGCAGCAGCAACAGCAAAGGAGTTATGACCGCGGACTCTTTGGAAAGCAACGCCAAGATGAACAGCGCGCAGGCGCCCAAGTACAGCTCTGCGCGCTGCCGCCCGCTATGCAGCCAGTGTATCCAGCACATCACGCAGCCCAGAGTGAAGCCGAACACCAGCAGCTCCGGCAACGCGGCATACCACGCCACCGCCTCCTGATGGCCTTCGAACACGGCGAAGGCCATCGCCGCGGCGGTGGAAATACGCCAGCCGATAGGCTGCCAGGCCCCCAGCAGGAAGATGAGGAATGAGTTGGCGATATGCAGAAGCAGGCTGGTCAGATTGACCAGCAGAGGGGACATACCGAATGCCTGTTCGCTCCAGTAGGTCAGCAGCAGGGAGGTGGCGCGGCAACGGTAAAGGGAGTCGGCAAACAGAGCGCCCCAGTGCGCCATCGGGCCGTAGAGACGCGCCATCGAGATTTGCACATAGTCGTCGGAGATGAATGGCAGCGAGAGAAATGGCCAGTAGGCCAGCACGGACAGGGCTGACAGCAGGGCCAGCAGTCGAAAGCTCGCAACACGGGGGGGGGGGGGGCATCGCGAAACCTCAAGATAAATTGCCGCCAGAATTTCCTTTTCGGCATTCCGGACGAACATAGTGTAGCGAGTGTCCACTCGATTGTGAACAGTTTTGTTCGGCTCCGCAAAACTGGACCTCCCGCGGTCTCGGAAACGCCCTTTACCAGCCATCTCAGCTCCGGCCACTCCCTCGTTCCAAGAGCTTTCGCAGACACCGCTCATAGCTCCCACAGCAGTTGCTGGCGCCCTTGGTATCCGAGAACAATGGGCGAAATTGGGGTTCACTTTTGCGCGAATATAGGATACGGCCCGCATAATGCCTTCCGTAACGGCTGCCACGAACGCCAGCGGCTTCGCTCAGACAACGCAGCGTAGCGTTAACGCCGATACGATCCACAAACGGCGTTGTGGGAAGCATGGGACTTTCATTCTGAAAGAATCGTCGTACACCTGGAATTGATCGCTTGGCTCTGCCGAAAAACGTCCCACCCCGCATCGCCGGAAGGCGGATTGCCTAAAAGATCTGCCGAACTTTGGGGTGAGTGGGATTCGAATTGGATAAGTTGTTGGAGAGAAAGATGTTGCCAACTCGGCGGAAAAACCTGCCAAGCTAAGCTGCAGAAGACAAGCAGCTTATTTTATGGCGGAGAGGGTGGGATTCGAACCCACGGAACCGGTAAAGGTTCAACGGTTTTCGAGACCGCCCGATTCAACCACTCTCGCACCTCTCCGCGTGGTGGCGCCCCAGTGGTGCGCCCGATTCGGCTTTTTCTACAGTAGCAGCACTCGGCGCAGTTCTCAACCATGCCGGCTGGCTTGGCGGCTGGGACGGCCACGAAATTCGCTGTGTTATGATGAACCTTCCGCGTGAGATGGGACCTTCCATCTTGTGGCGATGGTGAATTTCAAGGCTGGCGATTTTCTCGCAACGTCCTAACTGAAACCAATTCATGTCTGGAAACGGAACCCCACACTTTCTCTTGACCAACGATGACGGCATCAACGCCGAAGGCATCGCCGCGCTGCGCAATGCCGTGGCACCGTTGGGTGAGGTAACCACGGTTGCGCCGAAGGATCACATGAGCGCGACCAGCCACTCCATTTCGCTGTACCGGCCGGTCAGCTACCAAAAAATGGGTGCGGATAGCTATGCAGTGGATGGCACGCCGGTCGACGCTGTTCTCCTGGCGCTGCACAAGATTCTTCCGCACAAGCCCAGCTTCGTTCTCTCCGGGATCAATCAAGGCGGCAACCTCGGCCAGAATGTGTATTACTCCGGCACCGTGGCCGCGGCGGTGGAGGGAACATTTAACGGCATACCGTCGGTGGCCATCTCGCTGGCCGCGCTGCGCGGCTCTTCCTATAACGCTTCCGTTCATTATGTGCGCCACTTAATGAGCCTGCTGATCGAGCACGGCATCCCGCGCGGAGTTACCTTGAATGTGAATGTTCCCTACGGGCGGCAGCATCGCGGCGCCAGAATCACTCGACGGGCCGACCGCCACGCGCGCCGCATTCGTCTGGACGCCAACCGCACGGGCGAGGAGAGCGGCTGGTGGATTCGCGAGGAGTTGCAGCAACACAAGATCGCCGAAGGGACCGACCATGCCGCGATTCGCGACGGTTGCGTGTCGGTGTGCCCACTGGTGTTCGATCCTCACGACATGGGGCCTGCCGGTGAGCTGGAAGACTGGATGCTGAAGATGCAGCCGCTTTTGCACAAGTTGTGAAGGTGACACTCGAAAGATGATGATGCGCGATCCATTTAAGCTCGACATCCAAAATGCCTTGGAGCGGTCGTCGGCAGCAACAACGAAAGGTTTTCCACCCGTCCCCGCCGGCGTATTTGCGGCGCATGATTTTGCGAAGGAGCTGGTGGCCGCGGCCATCTGTAACGATCCCCGTTTTGCTCACCCATTCCTGCGTGGCATCGCCAATGGCACATGGAGCCGCGCACAATTGCGCGAATGGGCCCGGCACGATTATGCAGCCATAATCGTGACGATACGCCGGCACACCCTGGCGGCAGCCAACTGCGAAGAATGCGATCTGCTGCGGTCGCTGCTCGGTTTCGTCGGCATCGAGGCCGATGCCGACCCCGTGGGTGGAGCGTTCTTTTCATTGCCTCAGCTTTGGGTGAAGTTCGGCATCTCCCTTGGCTTGACCCGTGATGAGATGATCCACTTCCAACCGCATCCCCAGTTGCGAAGCTGGAACGAGCGCGCCCTGAGCGCCGCGCGCGCAAGCACGGAAGTGCCGGTCACTCTGCTTATTGACTCCATGGTAACTCCCGGCCTGCACCTGATCCTTGGCGAGGCGCTGCAACGCCAGCTCGGACTTCCGCGCGATGCGCTCGATTTCTTCTGGGCGGCGGCTGGAAATCGCTGGGGGGAAGAGGTCGCATGGCCCATCCTCGAAGGCTGGTGCAGTTCTCCTGCGGCTCAAGCGAGCACATGGAAACGATACTGCGCCGAGCGCGAGCGGATCCCGGAGCATGAGCGACTTTCGATTCTCCAGGCGATCCTTCAGGAAATTGTTGAAAACTCACCTGTCTAACGAAGGCCACATGCCTGCGAAACGTGGACCATCACCCCGCCGCCCGAGTCCGCGCCGAACGAATGGCGTCAATGCCCCGGCTGTTGCCAATGAAAAATCCAGTCGCCGAAAATTTCCACGGACTCCCGTCGATATCGAGCTGGCTTACGAAAATAAGGCGGCTGAAGGCGAGCTGCTGCATCCGCCGAGCACCATCGCCATCCGTGGCGGCAAGACGATTGGCAAGACATCTGGCCGATGGGTGAACCGGTTGATCCACGGCGACAACCTGGCGGTGATGCAGGCTCTACTGCGTGATGAGCAGATTGCCGGCCGCATTACGCTTGCTTACATCGATCCGCCCTTTTCCTCGATGAATGATTTTCGCGCGGGGAAGCTGCGCACTTCCACGATGAGTAAAGCCTCCGGGGACCAACTGGCCTATCAAGACCATTTACAACGCGCGGAGTATTTGGAGTTCTTGCGCCGGCGTTTGATCGTACTGCGCGAGCTGCTGGGCGAGCAGGGCGCGATCTGGGTGCATATCGGCCACCAGATGTCGCACTACGTTCGCGTGTTGCTCGATGAGGTTTTTGGGCCGGAAAACTTTCTGAACGAGATCACGCGCGTTAAATGCAACCCCAAGAATTTTCTGCGGCGCGCCTTCGGCAACGTCAAGGACAGTCTGCTTTATTACTCGAAGACCGGGTGCCACGTCTGGAACGAGCAGCGCGAGATGATGAGCGAAGACGACCTGGACCGGCTGTTTCCGCGTGCCGATAAACGCAGGCGGCGCTACACGACCACTCCACTGCACGCTCCCGGTGAAACGCGCCAGGGTGCGACGGGGCAGAATTGGATGGGGCAGCCGCCGCCTCCCGGCCGCCACTGGCGGTATGCTCCAGCCGAACTGACTCGGCTCGACCAGGCCGGAATGATCGAGTGGTCCGCGCGGGGCAACCCACGCAAGATCGTTTATGCGGACGACATCCGGCGGGCTGGAAAGAAGCGTCAGGACATCTGGACCTTCAAGGACCCGGCTTATCCCAGCTATCCCACGGAGAAAAATCTCTCTCTGCTGGAGACCATTATTCTCACGTCGTCCAATCCCGGCGATCTGGTGCTGGACTGCTTTGCCGGGTCAGGCACCACGCTGGCTGCCGCGGCCATGCATGGGCGCAGGTGGATCGGGATCGATGGTTCCGCGGTCGCCATGGAGAAGGCCGGGGAGCGGCTCAAGGGAATGTCCGCCGCCCGACCTTTCCGTCTGGACCGCGTATCCGCGAAGTAGCGGTCCGCAGCGCGCCACTGTTCTGCTGTCGGCTATCAAACATACCTCTGAGAGAACTTAACCTGCCATCTTAAGAATGCAGTGTCCCTCTTCGGCGAGGCTTGTTAAACTTTTTGAATGAAGTCCTGCGCGATGGCCCAATCCCGTCTGCGAAATATATGCAAGCCATCTGGTGCCCCGCTTCGTCCGCGCCCGGCTGATACTTGCCCTCGCTTGGACTCGGCAGGATCACGGCTGCTGGTTTCACTGTCCTGCCTGTTGCTCCTCGTGCAAATGATGGTGAAGGAATCTGCCGCTGCCGAGTGGGAAGGTAAGCCGGTTGCACGAGTTCTCCACCGGCCTGAGAGGGACGGTGAGCGTCAACTTGAACAGAGCGAGCTGGAGGGAATTGTAACCATCAAGCCCGGCGCGCCGTACCGGGCGGCTCTGGTGAGCGAAAGCCTGGAGCGGCTATACGCCGCGGGACGATTTGTGGATATTCGCGCTGACGCGTCCGAGTCGCTAGAAGGTGTCGTCATTACGTTTCTTACCAAGGGTCAGTACTTCTTGGGAACTGTCCGCGTGCAGGGAGTCGATGCGCCTCCTAGCGAAACGCAATTGCGCGTTGCCACCGCTCTCGAACTCGGCGCCCCGCTGACCGATGACAGCCTCGCGGTAGCCATCGCAAAAATGAAGGGACTTCTCGAAGATCAAGGATATTTTCAGGCGGAAATATCCTGGACGACGCAGCGCAACGCCGATTCGCAGCAAGCCTCCGTTGTCTTTCAAGTGAAAACGGGCGAGCGCGCCCGCCTGGGCGAGGTGAGAGTTTCCGGAACGCCCATCTATCCCCTGGACCGGATCGTGCAGCACGCGGAATGGAAGCGGGGTGAACGTGTGAACTCGGATTATCTGCAGAATGGTCTGGAGCGGCTTCGGGAGCGCTACCAGGAGGATGGCTATCTGCAAGCCTCCATTGATCTGACCCGGCGCACCTACCATGCGGAGACCAACCAGGTGGATTGGGATGTGACCGTAGCCGCCGGCACGCTGGTGGAGATCGTCCTGACCGGGGCGAGTCTCAGTCGTTCCCAGTTGCGGGATCTGGTGCCGGTATATCAGGAAGGTTCCCTGGACGAGGACCTGTTGCGCGAGGGTGAGCGAAATCTTGGTTCGCATTTTGAGGCCGAAGGGTACTTCGACGTGGCGGTCAGCACCGTAAGGCATCCGTCCGGGAATTCTGCCGCCAATTCCAGCGATGAGAAGGTTTCGATCGAGTATCTGATTAACCTGGGAGAGCATCACCGGTTGCGATCCATTCAGATCAGCGGCAACAAGTACTTCCGCACCGAGGTCATCGCCGAGCAGATGCAGATACAAACGCCTCGGCTGCTTTCGCGCTTCGGACGCTTCAGCCGCCAGTTGCTGGATCGCGATCTGGCCCGCATCCGCGCGCTCTACAATGAGAACGGTTTCGCGCAGGCAGAGGTTCGCGGATCGTTGCGCGAGTCAGACCCCAATAACAAGGGAGATATTGATGTCCTCATCGAAGTGGAGGAGGGCCCGCAGACGCGGATCGGGGAGTTTGCGTTCGCGGGCAACACGGCATTTTCTGAAGATGAATTGCGTGGTCTGATCAATGCCGATTCCGGGCAGCCATTCAGCGAATCCATGGTGACAGCGGACGGCAATCATCTGCTGACATTCTATTTGAACGAAGGCTACCCCGCCGCGCGCTTTCGCGCTGAGTCGGAGGTCCGCGAGACCGAGCGAAACCTGAAGTATATTCTGGAGGAAGGCGAGCCTTCCTATGTGGCCAACGTCTTCATCGGCGATCTGCGCTACACGCGGTCCGGCATCGTCAACCGCCAGGTTCAGGTGCGGCCCGGCGAGCCGGTCAGTCAGGGCCGCTTGTTGGACACCCAGCGCCGCCTCTATGATCTGGGCGTTTTTAGCCGCGTGGATATCGGGTTGCAGAATCCAGGCTCGCAGACAGCGCAGAAAAATGTACTGATCTACCTGGAGGAGGCGCGGCGCTACACGCTGAAACTGGGACTGGGCGCGGAGGTGGGCCGCTTCGGTGGGTCCGGCCAGGAGGGCGAGACGGAGTTCAGTCCGGATGTCTCGCTGGCCATCACTCGATTGAACGTCGGCGGCCGGCCGCACACCGCCGGGATGCGCGCACGGTTCAGCGCATTGCAGCGGCGCGCAGGCCTTACTTACACCGCACCTCGTTTGTTTAACGCACCGTGGCTCACTGGGTCGTTATTGGCCTTCTACGATGAAACAAGGGATGTGAAGACGTTCACGGCGAAACGCTGGGAGGGCTCGCTGCAGTTTGAGATGCGGCGCTCGCGCGCCACCACGGTGCTTTCGCGCTACGCCTTCCGGCGCGTCTCCGTGGATGAAAACACGCTGCGCATTTCGCGCGACCAGATACCGCTGGTTAGTCAGCCCGTGCTGGTGGGCTTGGCGGGACTGATCTGGCTGCGCGACACGCGCGATTCACCCGGCAGCCCCCGGCAGGGTGCGTTCTTTTCGCTGGACCTGGCCGTCGCGGCGCGGCAGTTTGCCTCAGAGGCCAGCTTTGTTCGCGGCCTGATTCAGCATTCATCCTATTACCGTCTGCCCAATGGTTTGACGCTGGTGCGGTCATCCCAGTTCGGCGCGCAGACCCCTTTCGGCAAGGAGCGGATATTTGTAATTCCCGGCGCGGAGATGTCCGATACGCCACAGGAGATCGCCACGCGCGCCATCCCCATCTCCGAAAGGTTCTTCACCGGCGGCGGCAGCACACATCGTGGGTACGGACTGAATCAGGCCGGCCCGCGGGATCTGATCACGGGTTTTGCGGTCGGCGGAAACGCACTGCTGTTGAACACGGTGGAACTGCGCTTCCCTGTGTGGCAAAGCATCATTGGCGTGCTGTTTCATGATATGGGCAATGTGTTCTCCAGCGTCCGGGAAATTTCCCTGAAGAGCAAACAGGATCAATCCTCTGATTTTAGTTATCTGACGCACGCCATCGGCATCGGCTCGCGGTATGAAACGGCGGTGGCGCCCATCCGCTTCGATGTCGGCTACACCATCAACCCCACGCGGTTTCCTGTGGTAACCGACACGGCAACGGAGACACGGCGGCTCTCGCGATGGCAATTTCTATTCAGCGTGGGCCAAACATTTTGAGGAACACGATGAAGTTGCGATACCTGTTAGCGGTCGTGCAGATGCTCGGCGTGCTCATGTGGAGGCCGGTGGACACGTCTGCCGAAGTGGTGGACCGCATCGTGGCCACCGCCGCTGGCAAGGCCATATCGTTTCATTCCGCAGTGGTGGAGGCCAACTACCAAGCGCTGCTTTCCGGCGATTCGCGGGTGCAGCTGAATGGGGAGGACTCTCTCGCCCTGGAAACTCTGCGGCCTGCCATCTCGCGTTTGGTGGACCAGCTTGTAATTGAGCAGTTGCGCGACCGCGCGCCGCTCGACGAGCCGGATATGGAAGATGAAACCTCCAGGGTGGAGAGGATGCTCGATGAACTGCGCGGGAACTATTCGACCGCCGAGGAGTTCGCACAGACTCTTGTCCGCTACGGTTTTTCCGAGGAGATGCTGCGCGCGCGGATGCGGCGCGAACGGCGCATTATGTTGTTTGTGGATTATTCCCTGCGTCCGCAAGTCCGCATTCCAGGTGAGCAGGTGGAGGCTTATTATCGCGAGCAGTTCGTACCCCAGATTCAGGCGACGCAGCAGACAGAGCAACCCGGCGAAACGCCTCCGGAATTGGACCAGGTGGGCGAGAAGATCGAAGAGATACTGATCCAGCGGGAGATCAACAAGCTGCTGGAACCATGGCTGGTGAATCTGCGCCGCGAAAGCGGTGTCCGCCTGTTCGATCAGCGAAGCGCGACTGCCGAATCAGTCGAGGGGAAGTAATAATTTAAGCCATTGAGGGAATGTATTTAGTGAGCGAAACGAATCCAGGGCAAGCTGTAGCCCAGCCCATGCAACGACGTCCTTTGCGCCGCCGTGCCGTCGTGGTGTGTGGCGTGCTCGTCGTCGCTTTACTATTGGCGGGAATTACGTACCTCCAGAGCGATGCGTTTCAGGAGACGATCCGCCAACGCATTGTCAGCGGGCTCACGCAGACGTTGGGTGTTCAAGTGGAGCTGGAGGAATTCGCGTTCGACTGGACCAATCTTCGCGCACGCCTGGGAAATTTGGTGGTTCGCGGCAGAGTGCGGGCGAATAGTACTTCCAATGAGGAAGAGCCACTGTTTGCGGCGCGCGAGGTGGAAGCGTCCTGGACGCTGCTCTCCGTCTGGACACTGGCCACGGAGTTCAAATCCGTCAAGCTGACTGAGCCGCGTATTCGTCTGGAGTTCTATGAGGACGGCTCGAACAATCTGCCCCTGTCGCCGCCGCGGCCAGACGGGCAGGGAGGCTGGGCCGAGCAATTGCTCGGACTGCGCATCGGCACGATTGAGGTAATCGACGGGTTGTTGGCCTGGAACCAACATCGCGTGCCGCTGGCATTTCAGTCTCGTGATGTGGATCTGCGCCTGGCGTACGCTGCTGCCACGGACGCGGTCAGAGAGTCAGGCTATCAGGGTTCTCTCGCATTGCGCGACGGTACGTTTCAGCTTCGTGATGCGGCGACGCTGCCTTTAACGGGCACCGTGCAGTTCCATTTTTATCCGCAGCGCGCGGAGGTGCAGGCGATGGAACTGCGCGCCGGGAGATCACTGATCCGCTCGACCGTGAAAGTAAACAGCTATCGCAGTCTGGACCTGTCGATGACCTACGATTTGCAACTCGACTGGCAGGAAGCCGGCGGACTGATCCGCGCGCGCGGCTGGCAGGGGGATATTCGCTGGCAGGGCCAAGGGCAAGTCAGCAGTGAACGCTGGAACCTTGGTGGCGCGCTTACGGTCAATACTTCCCGCACAGGGATTCGCAATTGGGAACACCTGCCGTGGCGGCTCCGCTCCGAGCTGACAGTAAATAGAGAAACCGCTGCGAATGCGAGCGGTTCGCAGCCTATTCATGCAGAGCTTCGCAGCATCAACATCGCTGCCGCGGGTGGTCAGATGACCGGGGACGCCAAAGTGAAATGGGAGAATGGCATCGCCTCTGTCGATTCCGATTTGCAAGTCGAACGGCTCGGCTTTGCGGAGGCGGCGCAGGCCATACGCACGCTGCCGGTGGATTTAACCCGCTTGCCTTGGTCCGGTGATTTGTCTGGTCCTGTTCACGTGTCATTTGAAAATGCTCCAGCGGATATCCCTTCGCAACGAATTCAGCCGGCACAATCGGCATACACTTCCGGCGCACCGCCAACTCGCATAGTGCGCAACATGCGGCTGGATGCTGACTTGAATGTGCAGCCGTCAGCGACTATTCCTGAAGGAAGTGTTGCTGTTAATGGCCAGTTGAAAGGGACCTACCTGATTCAGGATCGGCGGCTCGAAGACGTGGATGTGGTAATTCAACTGCCGGGCACCCGTCTTACTGCGCAGGGCTGGTTGGAGGAGCAGCAATCCTCCATGCAACTCGGCATGGAGACTGCCGAATTGGACGTGAATAAGCCGCTGGCGGAGTTGTTCTGGCGAGGCTTTAGCGAACTGCCGTTGACCCTGGATGGAAAATTAAAAGCTGATGTTCAGTTGAGTGGAGGATGGCGCGATGCGCGTCTGCGTGGCCCCGTGGAATTCTCCGGCCTGACGTATGAGCAAACGCGCTGGGATCAATTCGCCGGTAGCCTGAATTTTCACCGCAGTGTGCAGTCGGAGAATGCCGCGCAGGTTTCCCCCAGCCCGGCGCGTAGCCGCTCCGAGGTGGAGATCACCTCGGGCCGACTCCGGCGCGGCGCCGCGCTGGCTGAATTCGATCTGTTTCTGGAGCTTCAGGACGGACGATTTGTTCCAGGCAGCGTGTTCCGCACTCAGGGGAGCGTCAATCGACTGGCGCTTAGTGCGGTCCAATCATTGACTGGTTCCAACTATCCGGTGAGCGGAATGATCGAGGCCACCTTTGACGCCTCTGGGACGAGGCAAAATCCACGCGGTCGGGCCAGCGTGCAGATGACAGGTGGCACCATCTACGACGAGCCGTTCTCGCGCCTCACCGCCGAACTGCGCTTCGATCCCGGCCCGGTCATCACGGCCAGTCCTCTGCGGATCGAAAAAGGCGGCACACTATTCGGGAGTGCCGTGGTGCGTCTCGCGCAGCGGCAGTTTGATTTGGACCTGACCGCCGCGGACATCTCCATCAAGGAATTAGGGATGCTCCAAAGCCGTCTAGCCGGTTCGCCAATGGCGATCAACGGGATTCTTTCCGGTCGCATTTCGGGCGGGGGCGCATGGGAGAGTCCGCAACTACGCGGGGAACTCACTGTGCGCGATGCGGGCTTGGGTGCGCTCCGCGACGGGCGGCTGAGGATTGAGTTCGATTCGGATCGGACTCAAGTGAATTGGAGATCCGACGGCTCGATGTTCGGCGGTGAAATTACAGGAAGCGGGAAAGTGGGTCTTGCCGCGCCACGAATCCTTGCGGCGAGACTCGACTTGCGCAATGCAGCAATCCGGTCGCTGGTTTCCTTGCAGCAGGAGCCGCCACCAGGGCTGGACGGGTTGCTGGATGCCACGGCTAACATCGCGGGCAACCTGCAAGACCCGAAATCCATTGTTGGCGAGGGCGAAGTCACGCGGCTGGAAGTAACGCGCGCGGGCGTCTCCATGCGCACCAGCGGGCCCGTCGAATTGCGCTACGCGAATCAGATGGTTCAGATTAGTTCACTTCATCTCATGGGGGATCAAGTCGACCTGACCGCCAGCGGCACCATTCGCACCGTCTCCGACCCGGCGATGAACTTAACGGCCAAGGGGCAGATTGATTTGGCCGCGCTCAGTAAGCTGGACCCGCAAGTGGCAACTCAGGGCCAAGCCTTGCTTGATGCCCAGATTACCGGCACGCTACGCAGGCCGCAGTGGCGCGGGCGATTGCAGGTGGTCAACGGCAGCGCGCAGTTTGGCAGGCTGGCGAATTCGCTGGCAGCTATCCGCGGCGCGATTGTCTTCGACGGCACGCGCGGCGAATTGGAGGGATTCCGCGCCGAGAGCGGTGGCGGCGAACTTCTGATCGGCGGCAACGTGCGCTACGGCGAAGGCGCAGGAATACAGTTCAACCTGAACGGCACGGTTCGGAATGTCCGCATACGCTATCCAGAGGAGTTGAACACCTGGGTCGATGGACAGTTGAATTGGACCGGCTCGACTCGTGCGAGCTTGCTGGAAGGCCGGGTTACCATCGCGCGCCAGGCCGTAACGCCGCCCAATGATCTGGCGCAGGTTTTGCTGGGGCGACGCGGCAGTCCCGTTCCATTCAACGATTCTCCGTTCTTGCGCAACCTGCGGTTGAGCCTCGCCGTGAACTCTGCTCCCGAAGTTCGGCTGGACACGCGCACGGCGCGCAATCTGCAAACCGTGGTGGAGGCACGTATCCAGGGCACGGGAGAGCAGCCCGCGATACTGGGCCGCGTTGGCGTGTTGGGCGGCGAAATTGAATTTGCCGGGAAGCGATACACCATCAACCGCGGC
This sequence comes from Acidobacteriota bacterium, assembly GCA_009691245.1. Taxonomy (NCBI): domain Bacteria; kingdom Pseudomonadati; phylum Acidobacteriota; species Acidobacteriota bacterium. Next base: position 29,887 of record SHUM01000024.1, read on the forward strand.
GAGATATCGTTTCTCAATCCGTTCCGCTTCGAGCCAGTGCTCAATCTGAATGTGCAGGCGCGGGTGCAGCAATACGACATCACCATGGATTTTTCCGGGCCGCCCGACCGGCTGAATGTAACCTATCGTTCGGACCCACCGCTGCCCACACGCGACATTCTCGCGCTATTGGTGGCGGGCGGCGGGCGGCAGACTTCGCTGCAGCCCTCCACGTCGCAGCAGTTGCCGCAGGTAACAGCGGACTCGCTCCTGTCGCAGGCGCTCAGCAGCCAGATTGGTTCGCGCCTCGATCGCATCTTCGGAGCCGGTCGCGTGCGTGTCGATCCTCAGATCAGCGGTTTGGGTAGGCCGGCGAGCGCGACGGTGGCGCTAGAGCAGCAGTTCCGCAACAACCTCACGCTGCTCTACGTTACTGACGTTTCGACCGCGCAGCAGCAGTACGTGCAGGCCGAATGGCTCATCAGCCCCAAGCTTTCCGTTGTGGGCATCCGCGATCATAATGGCCTGATCGGCGTAAACTTTCAGATTACACTGCGGTTCGAGTAGCATGTGGAACGGCGCTGATGGTGCGATGGAGGAGAACACGGCGGGCTGCCGGAAGCGACCAACTAAACGATGAATGAGCAACAAATATCCGCTGGACAAGATATCTTCCTGAGCGTGGTCATCCCGGCCTATAACGAGGCGGAACGCATCGGCGCGACCGTGTGCCGCGTGGTGGAATTTTTAGGCCGCCGCGTGGACCGTTGGGAAATGGTGGTGGTCGATGACGGCTCCACGGACGGCACGGCGCAACTGGTGCGGAACCTTTTTCCCTCCGAACACCGCCTCCGTGTACTTCAATTGTCGCCGAATCACGGTAAAGGTCATGCCGTGCGCGTCGGCATGCTGGCCGCCGAGGGCGACCTGATCCTATTCTCCGATGCGGATCTCTCTGCGCCCATCGAAGAAGTTGAGCGCTTGCTTCCTGCCGTACTGGATTCAACGGTTGGTGGTTACGATGTAGCCTTCGGCTCCCGCGCCCTCAAGCGTGAATGGATCGAGGTTCACCAATCCATGCGCCGCGAGCTCGCCGGCAAGTGTTTCAACCTTGCGTTGCGTGTCCTGACTGGGTTGAATTATCGGGATACCCAATGTGGATTCAAGCTGTTCCGCCGGGCGGCGGCACGGGCCATTTTTTCGCGCCAGCAAATCATCGGATTCGGATTTGACCCGGAAGTATTGTTCCTGGCCCGTAAGCTCGGGCTGCGCGCCATCGAAGTGCCGGTACGCTGGGCTCACAACGAGGGTAGCAAGGTAAGAGTCTTGCGCGATGGCATTCGAATGGTTGTCGATCTTTTGCGGATTCGAGGGAATGACCTGACCGGAAAATACGCGGGCGAGGAGTCGAAGCAGCCCTAGAAGTTCCGTGACTGTCAGCCCGCGGCCCTCTCCGTTCGGATACTGGAGGACCTTGCCGGACGATTGTTTTGTGGATTTCCCGGTGCCGTGCTCTTTCCCTTCACGGCTTTCACCAGCCCCAGTCCGGTCATCACCAGCTCAACAATTTTCTCAGGTGGATGCCGCCACGTTTCCATCACCAATTCCGCCTGCGAGTACAGGGGCTCGCGAATTTTCAGCATGACCTTTAGTTCATCCTTCGCTGCCGGATTGTTGCGCATGGGCCGGATGTCGCCCTGCGCAACCACGCGGTTCCAGTGATCCTGCGTGCGCGCCTTCAGCCATACTGTGTGGCACTGCCGCCGCACCATGGCCCAGGTCTCCCGGTCCGTTACCAGCGAGCCTCCGGTGGCGATCACGGCGGGAGCGGCGCTGGCCAGGAATTTTTCCATGACATCGTGCTGGAGTTGGCCGTAGTAGCCCTCGCCATGCAGCGTGAACATCTGCACCAGATTCAGGCCGGACTGCCGCTCCAGCAGCGCGTCGAATTCCACGAAGCGTATTCCCAGCCGGCGCGCCAGCAAACGGCCCACCGTGGATTTGCCTGCGCCGCGCACGCCGACCAGCGCGATGGAGCGGGGAATGGGTTTGTGCAGCCGCTCGGAGAGCCACTTGTATAGCTCATCGAGACTGTCGCCGCCGCAGCCCTCTACTAATTCCAAAACGCGGCCACGCAGCGAGACATCTTTCTTGTTGGCGGGGATCAAACTTTGCAGCGGTAACTCCAGAGCGCTGGCCACGCGCAGCAGACGGGCCACGGAGATGTTGCCGCGACCGGCTTCCAGCTCGGACAGGAATCGCGGTGACAACCCGGCCTGACCGGCCAAATCGTGAATGCTGCGCCCGCCTTCGTTGCGCAGAGTGCGCACGCGTTGGCCGAGGTCCTTCAGGAATCCATCGGCTTCGAATTTATGGTCAGTCGCCATGCCTGAACCTCGCTGCCCGCCCGGCCAGTCCCCGATTTTCTGACGGGCACTTGATATGCATTATATTTCACTTGTCAAGAAAGTCAAGCTGCATTAAATTTCTAAGTGGATGGTGTCTTTGGCTTCCGCTCCGGTTACTGGCAAGGGAGAGAGGAAGCGAGATGCGCCGTAAAAAGTTTACAGTTTGTCGCAACGAAATTCATCTATCCGGGAGCCTGTCGGGCCGCCCGCTAAAGGAGCCAGAACGATGCTAGTCAAGAAAAGCAGGGTGCAGACCTTTGATGATTGGATCGATTATTTCCATCAATGGCGCAACGACATCGGCTATCCCACCGACCTGATCGGCGCGGACTATACCTTTGAGACCAAGCTGAGCGAGCTGGAGAGCGACGAAGTTGAGTTCGGCCACTTTGCCGGACAGCGCAAGTGGGAGAAGGTCTCCGACATCCCGGATCAGCGCATCAAGGACGCGCTGCTGCACCTGATCGAATTCCAGGGCGACACCGAGTTCGCCTCGGTCGAGCAGCAGAAGGGTCTGCTCGATCGGGCTCCGACCAAGTACGATCTGGACTCGATGCTGCGAGTGAACCGCGAGGAGATGCGCCACGGCTGGCAGATGGGCTATCTGCTGGTAACGCACTTCGGCGACACCGGACGGCAGCGCTCCGAGCGCCTGCTCACGCGCCGCGCCTCCGAGCGCACTCGTCTGCTCGGCTCCTTCAACGAGCCGGTCAACAACTGGCTGGACTTCTTCACCTATACCGACTTCATCGATCGCGACGGCAAGTACCAGTTGAACATGCTGAGCCGCAGCGCGTTCGCGCCGCTGGCGCAGAGCATGCGTCCGATGCTGCAGGAAGAGGCGTTCCATCTGCTCACCGGCAACACCGGCCTGATGCGCATTGTGAAAGCGGGAGTGATTCCGACCGCGATTATTCAGAAATATTTCAATAAGTGGATCTCCACGGCCTACGATCTGTTCGGCCAGGATGAATCCTCGACGGCCTACTGGGCATACCTGTGGGGAGTGAAGGGGCGCTACGACGAGCACCTCTTCGACGGCCCGCCGGACATGAACAAGATCAACGACGTGTCGCGCAACCAGTACTACAAGGAAGTCGCGGCCATCGTGGATTCGCTCAACAGGAACATCAAGCCGGATCAGCAGAAGTTGGTGATGCCGGACATTAAGTTCAACCGCGCCGTGGGCATGTACGCCGGACAGCCTTACAGCGTTACCGGCGAACTGCTCTCACCCGAGGAATACGCGAAGCATAAGGACGACGTGGTCCCCAGCGAGGCGGACGTGCAGTACGTCATCAATCTCGAAAAGGAGAAAACTCCGTGGATCGTGGACCCGAATCAGGCAGCAACGCCGGCGCGGTAACCGGGCTGGCGGAAAATCCCGCGGAAGCCAAGAAGCTGGTCTTTGTCTGCATGAATGTGGATTGCCGTGTGCGAGGCGCCTCCGAAGTGATGGAGCGCCTCAGCACTCGAGTCCAGAACGAATGCAGTCAGTCGACTGGCGGAGAGGGCGCGGACAATCCCTGCGGAAATACCGAAGTGCGGCCGTACATGTGCTTCGGCGGCTGCCACGACGGTCCCAACGTGATCGTCTATCCGGATCGCGTCTGGTACGCCAACGTGAAGCCGGAGGACGCCGACACGATTGTGGATCAGCATTTGAAGAAGGGCGAGATCGTAAAGCCGTTGACTGGGAAGATCGAAAAGGGTCTCGAAGATATGATCTTCAATCTTCTGGATTTCGGCATCTACTAGCGCGACTGCTGAATCCGCAAGGAGTTTTGAAAACAGTCCAGATAATTGGACCATCACGCAACACCAATCAAGGGCCTGCGGGAAGTACTCTCACCCGCAGGCTCTTCGCTTTTGGCGGCTCCGCCAGTCGGTGTGCTATTTTGAGGTTATGCTGCGCGCCGCCATAACCGCTTTCCTGCTGACCCTCCTGGTCGCCCTACCGGGCGAAGCGCAGAGTCGATACCGTGCCGAGCCCGATCCGCAATCGCCGGCGGGCATACCTTACCAGCGTTACTTCACGCGAGACACATACAACCGGCGGATTACATTCTACGTTTCCGGTAATCCGCGTGAGCGGCTGCCGCTGGTTACAGTCGTCCTCGGTTCGGGGGCCTTCTCGAACTTCCGGCGCGAGGGTGAGCGCATCGTGGATGCGCACGGAACGGTGCGGCAAGCGTTTGCGGGGAAGGCGCACATTGTGGCGGTGGAAAAGCCCGGCGTCGAATTTCTGGAGCAGCCCGGTCATGGGAGAGTGGAGGAAATTCGCGGCTCCCTCGAATTTCAGGCGGAAAGCGCGTTGCCCCGGTGGGTGGAGGCGGTCTCCGCCGCGCTGCGAGCGGCGCGCACGTTGCCGCAAGTGAATACGAAGCAGACGCTTATTATCGGACATTCGGAGGGCGCGCTGGTGGCCGCGCTGGTGGCTTCGGAGAACTCCTTTGTGACGCACGCGGCCTCGCTGGCGGGACCGGGTCCGACGATGCTCTTCGAGTTGACGCGCAAGGCCCGCGAGGGGCGGCTCTATCCCGACTTGCAGAATAATCCGCGGCAGCAGGTGGCGCAACTTGATGCCGACATCGCCGCTGTTCGCCGTGATCCATCGAGTACCACGAAGCAGGCCGCGGGCCACTCGCATATCTATTGGTCCAGCCGCTGGCCCCATTCCACCATGCGCATTTTTTCGCGCAGCCGGGCGCGAATCTTTCTGGCGCACGGAACGGCCGACCGGAATATTTCCTTCGTGAACTTTGAGCTAATGTCCGAGATGTTGCGCGAGCACAAACGAGACGTTACCAGCATGCGCGTGGAAGGCGCGGATCACGGCTTCCGCATCGCCGGGCCACCATCGCGCGATGCCTGGGGAGACGTGATCAACAACTTGAAAAACTGGTTCCTGCCATAACCCGCAGCGGGAGTGTTTTAATCAGAGCCCCGACCGCCAGGGAGGGGGCACGGTTGCCGGTTACCACAGACCGTTGCACGTGCCCCCTCCCTGGCGGTTGGGGCTCTGATTCGCTGACTGCAACGCTAGCCTAATGCACACTGAAGTCGATGTCGCCGTCGGGGCCTGGCATCGGCATTGGTGGAGGCGGTGGCGGCGGGGCCGTGAGCGCGGGCTTGGCCGCATGATGCACGTCGTGGCCTTTCTTGGTCTGCGGCGGCGCGACGCCATAGGCGCGTGCCAGCACCTCGATGGGATGGATGGGCTTCTTGCCGGTGGCCTGCTCCACCTGAATCGCGGAGAGAGGGCAGTCCGTGGTGGTGCAGCAATCCTCCGTCTTCATGAACTTGAATAGCGGCTTGCCCACCGTCATGGACATCTCGAAGTATTCTTTCTTAACGCTCCAGCTTCCATCGTGGCCCGAGCAGGCCTGCATGCGCTTGACCTCGGCGCCGGGGATGATGGCCATCAACTCCTGACCTTTGAATCCCATGTTCTGCGCCTTCAGATGGCAGGGCTGGTGGTAGCGAATCTTCCCGGCTTGCTTCAGACCCTCCTCGGTGAACTCGGCAGCGAGCTTGCCCTCGGCGTGCAGACCGACAAGATACTCGGATAAGTCCATGGTGTTGGCGGCCACGAGTCGCGAGTCTTCGGTGGGAACCAGGTTGGGATAATCGAGCTTCATTGTGTAGCTGCAACTGGCGCTGGGTACGACAATTTTGTAGCCCTTCTTTACCAGCGGAGCGAGCCGGGCGACGTTGGCCTCCGCTTTCGCCACGGCCTGCTCAGTCATGCCGCTATCGAGGAAGGGAAGTCCGCAGCACTCTTGAGCCGGCACGGCGCACTCGATGCCGTTATTTTCCATCACGGCCACGGCGGCCCTGCCGATCTGCGGCTCGTTATAGTTAATCAGGCAGGTGTAGAACAGCGCGGCCTTCGGAGCGTCAGGAGCAGTCGGCGGCGCATTGTGTTTGCCCGACCAGGTCTCGAATGTCTGCGCGTGGAAGGTGGGCAGGATGCGGTCCTTGTGGATGCCGAAATGCTTCTCCATCAACTCGCGCAGCTTGGGGTTCTGATTCACCCAGTTGACGACGGGCGCGGCCAGGCTGGAGAGCTTTCCCACCAGATCAATATCGCCCAACATGCGATCCCGCATGGTGAAGCCCGTTTCTTTCTTGTCCACGATATGCGCGCGCATGATCATGCGCGGATAGTCGATATCCCACTCGTGATTCGGGACGTAAGGGCAAACGACGTAGCAAAGCTTGCACTGGTAGCACTCGTCCACCACCTGCTTGATCTGCGGCTCGCTCAGCGTGTAAACGTCGCCGGCGTTCTCGTCGGTGTACTGGAACAGATGCACAAAAGATGGGCAGTAGGTGTCGCAGACGCGGCAGCCGTGGCAGACGTCGAAGACGCGCAGCAGTTCTTTGCGCGTTACCTCCGGGTCCCAGAATTCCTTGGATCGAATGTCGAAGTTCATGTGCGTTGAACCCTGTTCCGCGCACCTCGCTCAGGCGGGCACGCACGGTGATGGCATTGTCAGTGGAAACAACTCCAAAGCTTGTCATCTTACCGTGTTCTGCAATCGCAGAGCAATTGTTCCCTGTAGAAAATATATTGCAACACCCCGCCATGTATGAGTAGAATCTTCAAATTGCAGTTGCCGGACGTCTGTCCGTGGTCTTGGTGCAAAATCGCGCGCGAATGGAAGCAGGGTAGTAATTCATGGACATCATCGCAGAGAAGATTAAGACAGCGGACGGGGCGGAGGGCTATCTGGCCCGCCCAAAGGATGGTTCTGCCCCGGGGTTATTAATTCACTTTGAAATATTCGGCGTGAACGATCACATTCAGGATGTCTGCCGGCGTTTCGCGGCGGAGGGCTATGCGGCATTTGCTCCCGATTACTATTGGCGTGAGCAGACCCGCACGATCCCTTACGCGGAAGTTAAGACAGCCTTTGGAATGGCCAACAAGCTGAAGGACAGCGAGATCATCTCCGATGCCGCGAGCTGCATTCGGCACCTGCGGGCGCAGCCGTTCGTCAAGACGGGTGGGATGGGCACGGTGGGCTTCTGCATGGGTGGGCGCATCTCCATTCTGGTTGCGACCCAGCTTCCTGCGGAAATTGGCGCGGCGGTCAGCTTCTATGGGGGCGGGTTGGCGGGAGAGCCGCGCTTTGCGGGTCTGACGATGAATACAATGGACGAAGCGCCCAAGCTGAAAGCGCCCGTGCTGTTATTCTACGGCGCGCTCGACAAGATGATCACGCACGACCTCGTTGACCGTTTCACCGGACGGCTCAAGGAACTGGCGAAGGGTCATCATAGTTTCGTGTATCCAGGAGCGGATCACGGTTTCTTCTGCAACGAGAGGCCGACTTACAATGCGCATGCCGCTGCCGATGCCTGGCAGAAGAGTCTCGATTTTCTGAAGGCGAATCTGTAGAGTTGGCTCGGATTGCGGAAAGCCATCAACCGAAGTAGCCCCAGCTCCACAGCAGGAGTCCGCCAACGACGCCTGCTCCGATGTCATCGGCGACCACGCCCCATGCGCCCGGCAATTTGTCCAGACTGCGAATGAAGAGCGGCTTGGAGATGTCGAAGATGCGGAACAGGATGAAGCCCGCGACCAGATGCGTCCAGTTCCACGCAGCCGCCGGGGGCCAGAACGCCAACGCCAACAGAGTAACGGACTGCCCGGCGATCTCGTCGATGACGATAACTTGAGGATCGTTGCTGGAGAAGTGCGGCAGGGCCCGCGCCGTGATCCACACCGATAGCAGAGTAAGCACGACAACTGCCAATACCAAAGCCCAAGCCAACCAGATTCTGCCCAGGCCCAGGCTGCGCGTCCCGGTCTCCAAAGCGAGAAAGACGATCACCCCTTCGACTGACCCATAGGTGCCCGGCATCTTGGGCAGATAGCCTGCGCCCAACCCGGTGGCCAGCCATACGGCCCAACGACTGGAGGATGCTGCGGTAGGGGATGGCATATGGGTTCAATTAAGGCGGGATTACCAAGGTACGGCGAAGGCACGGATCGAGCACGGCCAGAACACGGCCAGAGCACGGAATGTGAAGCGGCCCTGGAGCAACTACGAGCGGACGTCATGAAGATTCGCGCAGGGAAGCATCGCTTCCTCTACCCCGCGCGAATCAGTGGCCTGAACTATTGCATCACCTCGTAAACCAGAGGCCGCGTGTCTGGAGCGGTGGTCGAGATGCGGAAAGCGTCTTCCACGGTAGCGGTGGCTTCTTCAAGATTGGAGTCATCGTTGTAGTAGATGGTGCAGAGACGGTCACCAGCGTTGATGCGGTCACCCACCTTATGCTCGAGTACGATGCCTACCGCCGCATCGAGCGCCTCGTCGGATACACCGGTCTTCCGCCCGATGAGTGCTACAGCGCGGCCGATATCGTCCGCTGAGATGCGCGAAACAAATCCAGCGCGTGGCGAGGAGATCACGTGCTCCGCCGAGGCGTTTGGCAGCAACTCAAAGCTGTCGATCACCTGCGGATTGCCGCCCTGAGCCTCAATGAGTTCACGGAACTTCTGCAGACCCTTGCCGTCATTGAGCAACTGGAATATCTCTTCCTTGGCGCTGTCAAGGCTCCGATCCGGATGTGCGAGGCAGACCATGCGCGAAGCGATTTCCAGAGAGATCTGTACTAGATCATCGGGGCCATTTCCGCGCAGGGTTTCGATGGCCTCCATCACTTCCAGCGCGTGGCCCACTGCGTATCCCAGGGGCTGATCCATCTCTGTGATCAGAGCCACCACCTTGCGTCCCATCCGCTTGCCAACGGTGACCATGATCTGCGCCAGACGCCGCGCGTCGGTCATTTTCTTGGTCAGCGCGCCGGAGCCCACCTTCACATCCAGCACCAGTCCATCCGTGCCTTCCGCCAGCTTGCGGGCGAGGATAGAGCCGGCAATCATGGGGATGCACTCGGACGATCCCGAGCCATTGCGCAGTGCGTAGAGCTTCTTGTCGGCGGGAAGTAAGCCCTCTACGGGAGCCATCATCGCGATGTTTACCTTGCGCAGCGCCGCTTTAAACTCCACTGCAGTAAGGCTTGTCTTGAATCCTGCGATGGACTCCATCTTGTCGAGCGTTCCGCCCGTGTGGGCCAAACCACGTCCAATGATCATCGGAACGGAGATGCCTGCCGCCGCCACCAATGGGCCGACTATCAAGCTGACTTTGTCGCCCACGCCACCCGTGGAGTGCTTGCTGATCTTCACGCCAGGGATATCGCTCAAGTCCATCGGAACAGCCAGCTTGAGCAGCTCATTCGACCACTCGTATTGCTCCTGGTCCGACAATCCATTGAAATAGATGGCCATTAGCAGGGCCGAGGCCTGGAAATCGGGCACCTCGCCCTTGACGATCCCTTGCAGGAAAAATCCGATCTCTTCAGGCGATAGCTCTCCGCCATCGCGCTTCTGAGTAATAATTTCCGTCATTCTCATGAGGTTAAGCTTTTCTCCAAGTATCAGTTTCCCGGAACATCGGGTGTCTTCCTTTTGGACCTGACTGTTGGCCCTAGCTGTTGGACCTGGCCGCAATCTGTGGGCCAATTAACCGCGCCATTGCATATGAAGAAGCACTTCCCACTCAGTCACCGCCAAGGCTAAAGCGGGGCGCCGATGGTCACTTTTGCAATCACAAGAAACTTGGCCAGACTAACATCCACGGAGCCCTGTTGCCAAGCAAAATCTGAATGGCCACGGTGGTACGGCCGAACATTCTTGGAAAACGAACCCTGCTATTGCTTTATTTAGCACATCCGGTTAGAATGGATCTTTCCAAAAGGATGGTTGCAGGTTGAGGCCGACGGTTCTTTCTCTCTCGCCGTTTGACGGGCAAGCGCGATGTTGCCAGTCAGTCTAGGCCTCTAGAAAAGTCCTGTGATGGTTTCCCAATCCACCACGGATTGTCTCATTTTTGTTTTGTGGCAAGGCGCGTGTAGGCGAACTAACTGAAAACGACCAAGGGATGGGCAGTATCCTCTGCCGTCCAGCGGTACTTAGGAAATCGCCCTAGAATGCTCTGTAACCACAGGAATTCTCACTCCGCGACGGCACGATCCTGGCGAACCTGCCGGGTCGCCTCTTCCGCCCTCCTGTCACTATTCCCAGAGACTTTCCAGCGCCATAGTCATCAGCTAAAACATCGCAATACGCCGTTATCCATGCGGGTCGCGGCGCTACTCCAATCAGGACTTGGCTGGCTAGCAGCGCAGCCGAATCGAGGATAATTCTTATGTCGTTCTACGCCTACGGACTCCTCCGCCTTCCCCCCGACGAAGCGCTTCCGCAGATCAAAGGCATCGACGAAACACTGGTCTTTCCGTTCCGCTGTGAGAAGTACGGCATGCTTGTCAGCCGCCTCAATAGGGATTTCCGCTTCACGCCGCACTCCATCGCTGAGCACTGGCAGGTCATCGCCCGAGCCTTCGAGTCGCATACCGTTCTGCCGATGCGCTTCGGCACCTTCTTCAGCAACGAGATGCAGATCATGGAGCTGATTCGCCAGAACCGTCAGGAGCTGGTGGAGTCCTTCTGCCGTCTGCGCGGCAAGGCCGAGATGCGCATGAAAGTACTGATTGGCGCACCTGCCGCCGCGCCTGCCGGCAAGTCATCCGCGGCCAGCCGCAAGCCGCCGCGCCGCGCCGCGCGAGCCAGTGGCGCCGCTGGTATCGCCACTTTGATTGCCCCACTGGCCCCCGTCGAGCCCGTCGAGATTGACCCGCGCAGCCTGGAGATGGCCAGTCAGGCCGCCGCGCATCTGCAGGCGGCGCTCAAGCCGCTGGAGCATCACATCATCAGCCATCGCATGGAAGGCCCGCAATGCCAGGTCGAGTTGGTGCACTTGATCGAGTTGACCAACGCCCCGGCTTATCAGAAGTTCAGTCAGGCACTGCTCCAGTCCGGCCAGAACGTGGACCTGCGCCTGAGCGGTCCGTGGCCGCCGTGCCACTTCATGCCCTCGACGATCAAGCCGCCCAAGGCCAGTCTGTCGATGTCGCGCCCGAGCCTGCGCACGGTCCCTCGTTCGATGGTCCGCGCTCTGGCCCGCTAGACATTGTGAACCGAGCCGCGACCGAAAGGGAGCGGGCACGCTCGACGATTTTCAGTGTCCATTGAACGCGACTGCTCCCTTTCGGGAGCGGCTTGGTTCACACCCCAAATCATCCCAATTTGCGGTTCTGCACAAAGTGCACACTTTCACGGTTTTCACCACTCTGACCACAAACTGCCCTGACCAAAACAGGCAAGAAAAAAAGCCACCTCGCCGCATGGCAGGATCGGTCTTTGCGGAATTTGCGGTTCTGACCAAATTTTCCAGCCGAATAATCTGTCAGATTCAACCGCCACGCGAGGAAAAGGGGACGTCGCAAGTGCGGTGATTTATTTTCCGTCACTGCTGCAATTTAGTTTTTCCAGGATCGACCGGCGCAGTATAACGTGGTCCGCATACCGCTCTTTCCGACTCACTCACAAAAATAATCACGCAGTTCAGGCTGGTTCCTTTTGCCCCCTTTTACCTGCACGGACGGTCAGGGACGAATGGGTGGCAGGACTTTACGTATAGCTATTATATAGCTATACTAACTTTGGTGAAATTTCGTGAAGCTCGAATCTGATCCTTCCGCGGTTGCATGGCTGGAGGACCTTGTCCCGGACCCCGAGGCGTTTGAGTGGGATCAGGGAAACGAAGCGAAGAATCTCAAACATGGATTGACTCAGGATGAAATTGAATCCGTGTTTTGGCAACTATATGTCTTTGCAGGACGAATTGTAGAACCAGCACACGCAGAATGGCGGGGATTGATTCTCGGCCAGTCGGCTCAGGGATGACGGGTCGCGCTGATATTCACTCGGCGAAGTGAGAAAGTTCGTGTAATCTCCTGCCGGTCCATGCGCCCCACAGAACGGAGGCTTTATGAAAGCTCGACGACCCAAGCGTGACGATCAAGTTCATGAGTTCAAAAAACGCGATCTAGGCAAGGATATCGAACGCAGCCGTTCCGCCGTGGTCATTCGCGCCCACAAAGGAAAGACGCCGCGCTCCTTGCCAACATCGATTCTTTTGGATTCGTCTCTCATCGGCAGGTTAAAGGTAAAAGCCGGGGATCGTGGCATCGGTTACCAGACCATGCTCAAAATCATCCTGCACGAGCACGTGGACGACTATTGAGTAAGTTCGTTCCGCCTCAAAAATCGCGTGGTTCAGGCCGTCCCCTTTCCCATGGAGCCAGCCTTGTTTGATCAACGACTGACACTCACTGCAATTCGTCCTTATTTGTTGAGTTGCGGCCTGTTGTTGATTCCCGTGAGCGTTTGGAACATCGCGCTTGCGGGGTACCTCCCCCCGTCTTTCGCTCCCGCCGAATTTTGGAGGGACATTCCAGTGCCGCTGGCATTGGCCGAGAATGGTTTGCGTCTTGCCGTCTTTGTTCTGCCGTTTCTAATGCCCCTCAACCTAGCAGCGCCGGGTCGCATCCGCAAGTTACTTGTCTTCGTTGCTGGCACCTTGCTCTAGTTCGCAAGCTGGCTCGCGCTAATCTTGTTTCCGACATCGGCGTGGTCATCCTCCGCGCTCGGCTTCGCGGCGCCCTCATATACGCCGTCGCTGTGGCTCTTTGGCATTGCGTTGCTCGGCCGCCGGTTGTTCTGGGGCGCATTCTATCGCTGGTGGATGTACGCTGCGCTAGCAATTGCTTTTCTCGCCGCCCATGTTTCGCACACCGCATTGGTATTTACTCGCACCCACTAGCAGCCCGTGGCAGAAACCACTCTGAAATAAAAGGGGACCGCCTGAACTGCGCGAATTAATTCTGGTTGCTGCTTCCATAGGGTTTTCCCTGCATCGACCGGCACGGCATACGCTCTCGGCTTACTGCTGCTCCCACTCACTGACAATGGTATAAATGGGTATGGATGGGGACAACCTTCCGCAATTCAATTCGCGTTGCTGCTCCCTTAGGGTTTTTCCTGATGGATGGGTATTCTGAAAATGAAGCGTCTCTTCATAACCGGCGGAACTGGCTACATGGGTCGCCCGCTCATCCCGGAGCTGCAGCGCATAGGATGGCACGTCCGCGCGTTGGTTCGCAGTGGCTCGGAGAATAAACTTCCGCAGGGTTGCGAGGCGATTATTGGCGACGCTCTGCATAGCAACTCGTACGCAAGTCAGGTTCGTCCGGCCGATACGTTTGTGCATCTGGTGGGAGTCTCTCACCCCAACCCTGCGAAGGCCGCGGAATTTCGGTCGGTCGATTTCACTGCGTTACAAGCCAGTGTTGCCGCTGCCGTGGAGTCTGGATGCAATCACTTTGTATACGTCAGCGTGGCGCAACCGGCCCCGGTCATGAAGGCTTATCTACAAGTTCGCGCCGAATGCGAGGAAGTGATTCGCGGCAGCGGACTCCATGCGACCATTCTGAGGCCGTGGTACGTGCTGGGTCCGAGCCATCGCTGGCCTTACCTGCTGCTGCCTATGTACTGGGTTCTGGAACGACTGCCGGCAACGAGGGAATCCGCCCACAGGCTGGGATTGATAACGCTGGATCAAATGATCCGCGCTCTCGTCGGCGCAGTGGAGAGACCTTGCTCGGGAATTCGAGTCCTCGGCGTGCCAGAATTGCGGCGGGCGTGAATGGCACACTCCCACGGAGGAAAAGGAAGGGAAGATAAAAAATGGACCGCTTGAACTGCGCGAATCTTTAAAATGCGATTCACCTTCCACTCTGCCGAAGGCGGGAGCGCAGACGCAGTCGGAGCGGCGCTGGGGTGCGGCGACATCTGATGGCTTATATAATCTCCATCTGAATGAATAACCTAGCCCGCTGCGGCGGCACCCGCCTCGTCGTCTTAGCTCGCTCCGGCTACGCCTGCGCATGGGCCTACGGCAGCGAGGTAAAGTCTCTGTAAATCAAATGCGTAAGTGTGGGGCAGAATGCCACTGAGCTTTGCAGCTTGTTCGACGCGCAGGGGTGGCCTGTGGGCGAGATAAATCGCGCAGTTCAGGAGCCTGTCGGAGTGAAACTACTTTCTACCGAGAATCACAACTTACGACCATGCGGCGCTCGTAGTTATGGATTCTACGTTCAACAAATTCTATCTCCGACAGGCTCTTGAATTGCATGATTTATTCAAGACAACTTGGCATTTATGAAGGGCAACTCCGGGCAGCACACATCGGTTTCGGGGCGGCATAAGTGGTCAGCATGCCGCTGATTCTCAATCCCCGGCTAAAATATTTCGCGCAGCTCCCGACCGTCCCCTTTCCCCCGTGTTTACACGGTGGATTCCCCGACGGTTAATTTCCGGAGACGCCGGTTAACTTCCCGGGACCATGATATGCGCCGTCGACGTGCCCGGATTCATCACCCACGCGCCACCTTGATTGCGGTTGTCGGGGAGTCCCGTTGACTGCGTCGTGCCGCCGGGTACGGCAATCGTCGTGTGCCGGCGAGCCTTGTCCTCGCTGGCGCCCATGAAGTTGAACCACATGGACCCGTACTCGGGCTTCACGCGCGTTCCATCCTTCTCCGCGGCATCCAGCAGCACCTGGGCCTTGGCTTTGTCGCCCACGGCCTCGAGCTTCATGTTCTGCGCCACTCGCTCCAGGTTGCCGATGCTGGTGCACTCAATCGAGAACGGTTGTTGCAAAGGCTGGCCGGAGCGGTCGTAGCAGACCAGACGACCGGTCCCTTTCTTCAACGTCTCATAGCTGAAATCGGCTTTCCACTTAATCACCGTCGCTTCCTCGCGCAGGTTGGCCGCGATCGCCAGTAAGGCTTTGTCGATGTCCGGTGAGGAAATCGGCGCAGCCGCCGGGGCCTGGGAAAAAGCCAGGTTCGTAAATAGAACTGCTCCGAATACAAACAGAGAAATGAGTTTCATGCGAGTCCTCCGATGGCCATGTGCCCTTTTGGTGTTGAAAATGAGCGTTCCGAAAATCAATGACAGTATAGCACGCCAAGCGAAGCAGCGAACCGCCAGGAATCTGGGGACCACCGCGCGCTTTATACAGACCAATTCACGAGTAGTGGGTCCGTTTGAAATTTGCAAATCGTCAGGGCAGCTTTCAGCAACCCGTGAAGGCATGCGCTGACGGGTCTTCCAAATTCAAATTGACCCACTAGCCACTCTTGGTTAAAACGCCACGCGCAGCGACAACTGAATTTGCCGTGAATTGCCGCGCGTGGAATCAATGCGGCCAGATTCGGCACGACGCGCCAGGGTTCCCGCGCCGGGCTGATTGGCCGCCGGCCCCGTCCGGTCAAATACCACCAGCACGGGGATGGAGAAGTTGGGACGATTCAAGACGTTGAAGAACTCAGCGCGGAACTCCAGCTTGCCCGTCTCGCCAAGCATCGGCAGGCCGGTGTCTTTTCGCAGATTCAAATCCACCGTGGCGCTGCCGGGCGCGATCAGCGTGTTGCGTCCCAGGGTGCCTTGATACTGTCCAATCGGCTTGGTGCGATCGCAGGGGCCATTGGGCACATCCTGCGTGCTGGCGCAGTTGAATGTGGGATAGATGTACTGAGTCGGGTCAAAGTAGGCATCCGGACTCTGCGCGCGGGCGGAGTTCTGATTCCCGTCGGCGATCAGGTTGATGGTGCTGCCTTCCTGAAAGCGTTGGGTGATGTTGGTCTGAACGCCACTCACTAGTTCGCGCGAACGGATGATCGTCGACGTGGGATTCATCGGATAGCCGTCGTTCATGCGGACCACTCCGCTCAATCCCCATCCGCCCAATGTCTGGCCGGCGAAGCCGCTCCAATCCTTGCCGGGGAGATCAATAATGAAGCTGTTGGTCCAGCTTCGGGGAACGTGGAAGGCGGAGAGTGCATGCTCTTTCTCCAGGAGATGCCCGCGACGATCGGCCTCGTTGAAGTCGGTGGCACCGCTCCAGGTGGAGGTGTCGTCGGTGGTCTTGGACCAGGTGAACGCGCTCGAAAACTGGAAGCTCCCGCTGAAACGCTTGTCCGCATTCACGCGTAGCCCGTGATAATCCGATGTGGCGTCGGTCAGCCGCCAGCGCATGCGTCCGAAGTTGTCGTTCAGCAGCCGCGGGCTATCTAGCAGGATGAAGTTGGTCAGCCCATTGCTGGCGGGGATAAACGGGTTGGTGTTGAACATGATTGCGCCGCGTCCCAGATGCGTCCCGCGCGCAGCCGAGTATCCGGCGGAGATGGACAGGTTGCTCACGATCTCGCGCTCGATGTCCAAACTCCATTTGTAGACGGTGGGCTGCGATGCCGCGAAGATGAAGCCGTCGAGCTGCGGCTTCGAGCCAATGTTGGCGCGCAGCAGATCGTTCTGCGTGGCAAACATATTGGGGAAGTCGATGCGCGTGCCGGGCCGCGCGGCGGTCAGCGCTGCCTGATCGACCTCCGCGACGGAGAAAAACGGCGACATGCGCACCCCGGCCGTGCCGTAATTGTGGAACAAGATCTGATCGTGGAAGGTGCCGAATCCGCCGCGCACGCTGGTCTTGGAGTCGCCAAACGGCGTCCAGGCAAAGCCCACGCGTGGAGCGAAGTTCTTGAGCGAAGGGTTGAGGAAATACGGGTCGCCTACGTCGATACGGTTTTCGGTAAGCCGAGCCATGTTTTCCAGCGACAGATCGCGCACGGTGGAAACCTTGTTGTTGGCCTCCGTTGGGCTGGTGATGAATTCATGCCGGATGCCGATGTTCAATGTAAATCCGGGGGCCAGCTTCCAGTCATCGTGCAGGTAACTTCCCATCAGGCTCTGTCGCCAGCCGCGGATGTCATCCGAGCCGGGGCGAATGAAGTTGCCGGCGGTCACATCGCCGTTCAGAAAAGAAGTCACCGAGGCGAAGGTAAAATTTCCGCCGGCGTAAAAGTCGGAGCGCTGATTGAATTGGAAGCGCTCGAACTGCCCGCCAAACCGGATGGAATGCGCGCCCGCCACCCAGGTGAATTCTTCCTTGAACTGGAAGGTGTTCAATATGTGTTTTTTGGGGTTGAGCGTGCTGCCGCCAAAGCTGGTTAGTCCGGTGATGGTGATGATGCCGGGGACATCGGCCTCGCTGCCCAGGCTCCGCCCGACGACCTCGGGGAATCGGTCCGTGTCGGTGCGCGGCAAGTCATTGAAGCGCAGGTTGGTCCGGTTGAACGAGAAGTGGGTGCGGCCCAGCACGGCGGGGGAGTAGATATGCGTCTGCTCCAGAGTCGAGTAGCGGCTCCCGGTTACGGCCAGCTCGGTGACGTTGAACAGCGGGTCGTTGTTGCGGGCATTATCGACTACCATGCGGAAGAAGATGCTGTCGTTCTCTGAGAAGTTGTGGTCCACGCGGCCGGTGAAGTAGTTTTGCCTGGTGTCGGTGGGTGCGGCGTCAAAGAAGTTTCCGCGATCTGCGTCAATGTCGCCCGCATTGGGCAGCGGATAAGCTTCCCAATACGGGCGAACCTGCGGGACCACCGCACGCGTGCCGGCGGCCACGGCGGAGCGCAGCGCGCGCGAAGGTACCGTGTAGGTGGCCGTCTCGCCCTGCGCCTGGCGCAGTCCTTCATAGCTGCCGAAGAAGAAACTCTTGTCGGTGATGATGGGACCGCCGAGCGAGCCGCCGAATTGGGCGCGGCGGAACTCTGCCTTGGTGCCGTCACCGCGGGCATTGTCTTCCCATTTCGATGCGTCCAGGTTGTCATTGCGCAGGAAGCCGAAGACCGATCCGAACATTTTGTTGGTGCCTGACTTGCTGATGGCGCTGATCACGCCGCCAGTGTGGCGTCCATACTCGGCGTCATAGGCGTTGGTGATGAGCTTGAACTCGCGCACCGTCTCGATGCCGGCCATGGTTCCCGCCGCCGAGCCGGAGCCGCCGGCGGCGTCATTGATGTCGGCGCCATCGAGCAGGAAGCTGTTGGAAGCATAGCGCTGGCCGGAGATGGCCAGTTTGCGCCCGAAGCCTTTCACCGCGCTGGATTCGGCGGGCTCGGTGAACACGGCGTTGGTTTGCAGCGCGGCCAGCTCAATGAAGCTGCGACCGTTGAGAGGCATCTCGCGCATCTGCGCCTGATCGACCACCGCGCCCACCACCGCCGTGGTGGTCTCCAGTTGCGCCGCTTCGCCCGTGATGGTAACCGACTCGGCCACGTTGCCGACGTTCAGCGTGAAGTCCACCACCGCCTCGCGGCCAATCACCAGCGTGATGCCCTGACGGACCTCCGTCTGGAAGCCGGTCATCCTGCTTTCCACGCTGTAGGCGCCCACGGCCAGCGCCGGGATGCGATATGCGCCGTGCTCATTGGCCGGGACGGTGCGGGTGATGCCGGTCTCGGTGTGCGTGGCGGTAACTTCCGCGCCGGGCAGCACTGCGCCGGACTGATCCTTGATGGACCCCAAAATGGTCGCGGTAGTCTGCGCGCTGGCGTTGCGCGCGCTGACCAATATCAGCAACAGGGCAATTGCCATCAGGGCAATCGCCGCGGGCGCGGCCACTTTGCCTGCGAGTTTGGTCATCATGGTGAATTCTCCTTCGTTTTGAGTCAGACCGTTTTTAGGGCAAATTGCCATTTAGGAAAGATGGATTGGATCGGACCATCCCCGCAGGGGATCGATCCCATTCAAACCGCCACTATCAGTTTCCACCCTGCATTCAGCAAACCTAATTGACAAGTTGGCAACAGGCTACACCTCCGAACGGAGGGGAGTCAATTTATTAGTTATATAAAGTTTTTGGTACGTCCGAATGGGCGGATGCTAGACCATTTTTACTTTTGGTGTGGTGCCATCAGAGACCCTGACCCGCCCGAGATTTTGTACCAATCCTTGTGAGAGAGTTTACATCACAACCTGAGGCCGAGAAACTGGGTTTTTGACAGGGCTATAGGCCCCCGGCGCCGGGGGCCTATAGCCGAGCGCCGAGTGCGGCCTGCGGGTGTTGTACT
>SHUM01000025.1 GCA_009691245.1 Acidobacteriota bacterium
GAGAAGATCATCTATCAGCATACCGACACCTCTTCAAAAGACACTGGGCCCACGAAGCACTGCAACAGCTATTCACCGGCAATTGGGCCATACCCATTCAATTGAGTCAATGAACCGCTGGGCCTGATTGGACGGTTGTTCCTTTTAGGTTTACGGGGGGCAGGGCAGGGCGCGGCGCAGCGACGCGCGCGCCCTAGAAGAATGGTTCAAGCAGCAACTGCGTGGTTTGTTCCAGGCTCATGGGCACGGCATCGGGCGAAAGCAGCAGGACTTCATTTTTGGGGTTCATATCAAACGCCAACTCGCTCTCGTAGGTGAACGTCTTGGTGCCCACACGGGCATGGCGCACCAGGCGATAGCGGACGGCATGCGCCGCATAGTCGAGCCGGCACTCCATCTGCACGGACGACGGGGCCGTGCGCGTCAGCACAAAGCGGTTCAAGCTTTTCTCAATGACCACGGGGGCGCGAGCGTCGTCAACAAACTCGGCATTGACCGCAGCCACCGATTGCACCATCAGCGCGGTCAGCGCGGCGAAAAACTCGTGCGAGTGCGACTCTATCACACGCGCCTTGTGCGCCCGCCAGTGCTCGTTGCGCTCATCGTTCCGAACTTCCGCGGCGCGCCGCCTAATCCAATCAAAAGTTCCTCTCCCATTGCCGCTCTTCGATTCAACCACTCCGGCGATCCGGAAAAGGGTCATTATAGCCCGCGGCGGACTTGCACTCCTCGTGCATTTTCCAGATGGACTCACCCTCGCACGGGACGACAGAAAACCCACCTGCCCCATCACCGATCACGGCTCGCTCATTACCTGCTGGCAGCCCAATCGTAAAATGACAAATTCGCGAAATTTGCGGCCCTGCCCAACGTGCACACTTTCACGGTTCTGTCCAGATTCCGCCTGCCGCCCTTGCCTAACGCAAGGCCACTCCCACCCGGCCACGGTCCCCTCCCAATTTCCGTAAATTTGCATTGTGTTCGTTTTTAATTCGTTGTTTGTTCGCTTTTGTGGCAGGCCGACGCGCATCTACGCGGCACAAAATTTGAAATCTTTGGATTATTTGGAAAATTTTGCAAACAATTGGTCTTCCTCCATTTTCCAATTTTTTCAACTATTCCAACTTCGCCGGAAATATGCGCCGCCGGATCCGAGCCGCGACACTGAACGCCATATTGATGGCGTTCAGGAGCGCCCACTCTATTCGCAAACCCGAAATTGAAATAAGGAAAGAAGCCAAACCTGTAACCGAGATGCTACCCGCGATATTCGCATCGGCCCCTTTCGCATGGCGGGTCTCCCATACTGTCACGCATCTTCTGCCGCGCATCGTTTGCCACGCATTTTGGTGCTGTGCATCGTGGACGCTCCATAACTGTCGCGGCTCGGATCAAATTCCCGGGCAGCCTGACCGTGGTACAACCGGCGCTCGGAATTCTCCATCTCCGATAACGCGCGATGAACACACTCTATTACGGCGACAATCTGGACATCCTCCGCCGCTACCTGCCCGACGAGTCGGTGGACCTGGTCTATCTCGACCCGCCGTTCAACTCCAATCAGGATTACAACGTGCTCTTCGCCGAGCGCGACGGCACCCGCTCCGCCGCGCAGTTCAAGGCCTTCGGCGACACCTGGCGCTGGGACGAATCCGCCTCACGTGCCTACACCGAAGTGGTCGAGCAGGGCGGCAAAGTCTCCGACGCGCTGCAAGCCTTCCGCAAATTTCTCGGCGATAACGACATTCTGGCCTATCTCTCGATGATGGCCCCGCGCCTAGTCGAGATGCGCCGCGTGCTCAAGCCCACCGGCAGCATCTACCTGCACTGCGACCCCACCGCCAGCCACTACTTGAAGCTGCTGATGGACGCGATATTCAACCCTCGAAATTACCGCGCGGAAATTACGTGGAAGCGAACGGGTACACACAGTGATGCAAAACGGTGGAGTCCGGTCGCCGATATCATCTTGCACTATGCCAAGGGAGACAATGCAACGAGGAACTCGCTGCATGAGCCGCATAGCGAGACTTATATCGCAGACAAGTACCGCTTCACCGATGAAGACGGCCGTCGGTACATGCTCGACAACATGACGAGCCCGAAGCCACGACCAAACATGGTGTATGTATGGAAAGGGAACTCCTCCCCAACTCTCGGTTGGAGATGCTCAAAAGAAACTATGGCGACACTCGACCGAGAAGGTCGCATTTGGTATCCCGATTCAAAAGAAAAAAGGCCGCGACGGAAGCGCTATTTGGACGAGATGGAAGGAGTTCTCACTGGCAATGTCTGGACGGATATCGACCCCTTTAATTCGCGCGCGCAGGAACGAATGGGATATCCCACGCAAAAGCCCGAAGCGTTGCTACAGCGGATCATTAAGGCGAGCAGCAATGCGGGCGATGTGGTGCTTGATCCATTTCTCGGTGAAGGCGGGGCACACCGGAGCGGCGCATGTGCGCGACCTGCGCGGCGTGATCCAGCGCGAAAAAGCCGAGATGGGCGTGCTGATCTCGATGGAGCAGCCCACGCAGCCGATGCGCTCCGAAGCCGCCTCCGCTGGATTCTACGAAGCGCCGTGGGGCAACAAGTTTCCCAAGCTGCAACTGCTCACCGTGGAAGAATTGCTGACTGGCAAGACGGTCGAGTTCCCGCACGAAAACGTAACCTTCAAGAAAGCGCCGAAGTCGCGCCCCACTAAACCCTCCAACGACGAATTTGACTTCAGGTAGGGCGGGCGTCTCTTTGCAGGGCCTGCCCGCCCCTTGTGCGGACAGGCCCGTGGCCTGTCAGGTTTTAGAAAAAGTCTATTGCCTCCGTTGCTGATGCTGGACTTTCGCGGGAGTATAATGACATCGTTCCTTACAGGAACGATGTCATTGCCATGGCGTGCGCATCTCCGCCACGCCTACCCGGAGGATTATATTCTCATGCCCAAATATCTGATTCAGTTTCGTTACACGCAAGCGGGAACCAAGGGAGTACTGAAGGATGGCGGAACCAAGCGCCGCGCCGTAGTTAAGAAAGGCATCGAAAGCGTGGGCGGGAAGATGGAGAGTTTCCACTTTACCTTTGGAGAATATGACGGTGTCGTAGTGGCGGACATGCCCAACGCGGCGGCCGCCGCCGCTCTCTCGCTGCAGGTCAGCGCCAGCGGAACCGCGTCGCTGCGCACCACTGCGTTACTGGAGCCGGAAGAGATTGATGCCGCCGCACGAAAGAAAGTAACGTATCGCGCGGCTGGCAAGTAGCGCCGGGTTTCCGTCACGGTGCCGCTACTTTTTGCCGTCGGTTAGCTTGGGGAGCGGCGAGCCTTCGCCGGTGGAGAGCAGGCCGCTCTTGGTGTAGGTGATCAGCTTTTCGCGCGTGTCGATGATGTCCAGGTTGCGCATGGTGAGTTGGCCGATGCGGTCGGCGGGCGTGAAGAAAGCTTCGCCGCGTTCCATGGTCAGCCGCTCGGGGTGATACGTCAGATTGGGGCTGGTGGTATCCAGAATGGTGTAGTCGTTGCCGCGGCGCAGCTCGACCGTGACCTCGCCGGTGATGGCGCAGGCGACCCAGCGCTGCATCGAGTCGCGCAGCATCAGCGCCTGCGGATCGAACCAGCGGCCTTGATAGAGGAGCCGCCCCAGCCGCCGCCCTTCGGCGCGATACTGCTCGATGGTGTCCTCATTGTGGATGCCGGTTACCAGCCGCTCGTAAGCAATGTAGAGCAGCGCCAGGCCCGGCGCTTCGTAGATGCCGCGCGACTTGGCCTCGATGATGCGGTTCTCGATCTGGTCGCTCATACCCAGCCCGTGCCGCCCGCCGATGCGGTTCGCTTCCATCAGCAACGCGACCTCGTCATCAAACGTCTTGCCATTCAGCGCGACGGGCCGGCCCTCGGCGAACGTGATGGTCACCGTCTCGGGCTTGATCGCCACATCCTCGCGCCAGAAAGCCACGCCCATGATCGGCTCGACGATCTTGACGCCCTTGTTCAGGAACTCCAGATCCTTCGCTTCATGCGTGGCGCCGAGCATGTTCGAGTCAGTCGAGTAAGCTTTCTCGACGCTCATCTTGTAACCGAAGCCAGCCTTGTTCAGATACTCGGACATCTCCTTGCGCCCGCCCAGTTCGTCAATGAACTGCTGGTCGAGCCACGGCTTATAAATTTGCAGACTGGGATTGGCCAGCAGGCCGTAACGATAGAAGCGTTCAATGTCATTGCCTTTGAAGGTGCTGCCGTCGCCCCAGATGTGGACGTCGTCGTCCTTCATGGCGACCACCAGCATGGTGCCGGTGACGGCGCGACCGAGCGGCGTGGTGTTGAAGTAAGGCACGCCGGCTGTCGAGATGTGGAACGCCGAGCACTGCAACGCCGCGATGCCCTCCGACACAAGCTGCGCGCGGCAGTCGATGAGCCGGGCTTTTTCGGCGCCGTATTCCACGGCGCGTCTGGGGATGGCGTCGTAGTCCGACTCATCGGGCTGGCCGAGGTTGGCCGTATAAGCATATGGGATCGCGCCCTTGGCGCGCATCCAGTGCAACGCCGCGGAGGTGTCAAGGCCGCCGGAAAACGCAATGCCCACCTTGCGCCCCGCGGGAAGACTATTCAAGATATGTCCGTGGTTGCTCATGTCATTCGCTCTCAAATCACAAGCGCTGATTATCGCATCACCTCGGCATCAACGACAACTCCAGGGCGCGACAGTGCCGCGCGCGTCAGCAAGCGGGCCAATGGAACACAATTGTGCGATAATTGCTCCACTAGTACACCAGAGGCGTGATGACCAATCATACTTTTACTGCAGTCATCCATAAGGAAGATACGCTCTATGTGGCCGAGTGCCCAGAGATTGGTACGGTCAGCCAAGGAACTAGTATCGAAGAAGCCGTGGCCAACCTGAAGGAAGCCACTGAACTTTACCTCGAAGAGTTCCCCATGCCGGAAGTCTCCCGTGTGCTGCTAACCACCTTCGAGGCCTCCCATGCCTAAGCTTCCTCGCGTCTCGGGGAGCAGACAATCCACGCTTTGGAGCACCTAGGCTTTCGGCGCATGCGTCAGAACGGCAGCCACGTGGTACTGCGTAAATCCCTTCCAGACGGTGATGTCGGCTGCGTTGTCCCGCTGCATCCAGAACTCGCCACCGGCACGCTTCACGGCATTTTCAAACTGGCCAAAGTTTCCCGCGACGAATTCGCGGCGAAGCTATAGCGGCACTGGCACACAACCGGCTCCGGTGTATAATCTCGTCGAGTCGCAGTAAAGGAGGAACGCATGGCAAACAAAGTTCTGGCAATTCCGGAGGGCTATCATTCCATTACGCCGTATCTGATGATCACCGGCGCGGCGGCGGCCATTGAATTCTACAAGAAGGCGTTTGGCGCGGAGGAGCTAGTGCGCATGCCGTCGCCCGGCGGGCTTGTGGGACATGCGGAAATCAGGATCGGCAACTCGATGGTCATGCTGGCCGACGAATGCGACGAGGCCGCCAACAAAAGTCCTCAGACTCTGGGCGGCACGCCGGTAACGCTGCTGATCTACGTCGAGAATATCGACGCCGTTTTCCAGCGCGCCGTGGCCGCGGGAGCCAAGGTGGTCCGCGAGCCCGCCGACATGTTCTACGGCGACCGCTCCGCTGGGGTCACCGACCCCTTCGGCCACTCCTGGTATATCCACACGCACATCGAAGACGTCTCGCCCGAAGAGATGGGGAAGCGCCTCGCCGCAATGCACAAAACATAGTCGCTGAAAGCCAGCGTTACATTTTTTTGATCACCGCGATGGTCAAGTCGTCCTCGATGGGCGCGAAGGCGCGCATGGCGGCGACGATGGCTTCGTAGATTTCCTTGGCCGTGCCGCTCTTGGTTTTGCGCAGGACTTGTTCGAGGCGCGCGTCTTTGAACAGCACGTTGTCTTTCTCGTGCTCGGTGACAGCATCGGTGTAGAGCAGCATGATGTCGCCCTCGCCCAGCAGGTTGATCTCGTTCACCGAGTAGCGTTTCTTGGTGATGGCGGAGGGACCGAAGTGCTCGATGTCCACGTGATAATCGGATGGAAATATTCCCAACGGCATGGAAGCACGCGTGCGGTCGTCATAGAGCGTGACGATGCGGTCGAATTTTTGTGAAAAGACGATGGGCGGCGGGTGTCCGGCGGAGAGATAGCGGAAGCGGCCGTCGTTGCGCACCTCGCCGTAGATGAGCGTCAGGTACGGCGGAACGTCCGGCGTCATGATCTGGGGCGGACCGTCGTGCGCGCCCTGCTCTTGCATCCTGTTGTAGAAAATTGTGTTGAGCATCTCGAACAGGCTGCGCGTGATCACGCCGTTGCGCGCTAGTTCATAGGCCACGCCGGTCTTGAAGGCGCCGTGCAGGAAGTTGGCGGTGATGGAGTCGCCGATGCGATGGCCCGCGGCATCGGCGATGAGGATGCCGAATCGGTCGAAGTTTTTGCGGAGTCGGATGGCGAGCGGCTCGTCGCCCTCCGCTTTGGCCTTCGCGATTTTTTCGTTGAGGTGGTACTCGGCGAAGTTGACAACGATCAGGTGGTCGCCGCTCACCGAGCCGGCCAGCGGCTCGATGGCGGCGTGATAGTCAATGTTCTTGAGCGTCGGCAGCCGGTCGCTGCGGGGCAGAATAAGAGACGCCAGGCTCTGCACATGCTCCAGTTCCCGGATCAATTCTTCCCGCGACCAGTCGTCGAATTTACTCAAGTAGTCTCCCGCATAATCTCCATGCGAATGCCCAGGGCGCGCTCGAGCGACTTGATCTCGTTGCGCTGATCCCTGGTGTACAAAGTGGAGGCGATGCCCTTCTTGCCGGCGCGGCCCGTGCGGCCTACGCGATGAATGAAGTTCTCGGCCACGTCGGGCAACTCATAGTTTATGACATGCGCGATGTCCTGAACATGGATGCCGCGCGAAGCGACATCAGTGGCCACCATCACGCGATAGCGTCCGGCCTGGAAGCCTTCCAGCGCGTCAATGCGCTGCGACTGGGTGCGGTCGCCGTGGATGCTGGTGCATTTGAAGCCGTCGCGTTGCAGGTTCTTAGCGAGCTTCTCGGTGCCGCGCTTGGTGCGCGCGAAGACCAGGCAGCGGCCCGTTTCCTTTTTGAGCAGGCGGGTCAGCGCGCTGTGCTTGCCATCAAAGGTAACTTCCATGGCTTGCACGCGAACGTTCTCGGCAGGCTTGCTGATCGAGCCGATGGCGATGCGTACGGGGTCCACCATGTAGCTCTTGACGACCTGACCGACGGCGCCTTCCATGGTTGCCGAGAAGCACAGCGTCTGGCGCCCGGCGGGCAGCGCGGTGACAATGCGGCGGATGGAGGGCAGGAAGCCCATGTCCAACATGCGGTCGGCTTCGTCGAGCACCAACAAGCGGGCGCGGCGAAGATCAATCAGCTTGCGCGTCATGAAATCTTCCAGGCGGCCCGGCGTGGCCACCATCAGTGGCGCGCCGCGTTTGATGGCTTCGCGTTGCGGGCCTTCGGCCAGTCCGCCGACGATCAATGCGCCGGAGCCCAGCTTCTTGCCGCGCAGCGTGTCATACACAGCCATGATCTGCATGGCCAGCTCGCGCGTGGGCGTCAAGACCAGCACGGAGGGGCCGCGCTCGGTAGTGTTCTTCAACATGCGCTCGATGGCCGGGATGAGAAAGGCCAGCGTCTTGCCGGTGCCGGTCTGCGCGGTGGCCAGAACGTCTTTGCCTTCCATGGCCGGAGGGAGCGAAGCCGCCTGAACCGGTGTGAGCGTGGTGAACTTCAACGCCACTAGCCGGTCCTTTAACTCTTGTGAAATGGGTAGTTCTGAAAAATTCTGCACGTATATTGTCCTTAAAGCTTAGTCCGGCCCCGCGAAACCCCTGGCGTGCGCACCGCCATCCCTCATAAAAAGGGGCGTTGCATACACATCAACGGGCACGCGATCAGGCGTGACTAGCCATTGGTTAAATTTACGCTGAAGACTAACGGAGGGACAGAAGGCGGAGTTAATCAGAGCGGGTACTTGCGATCCCAACCCAACAAACCCAGCATATGGCCGCCACCTGATCTGCTATTTCATAAACCAAGGGCGCCAACATCGACATGCGACTCGCCGCGGAATTAAGCGCAAATTGAGTATAGCACAGATTTTCTGGGATCGCGGCGATATTGTTGCAGGTGCGGAAAATGGTTCTAGCGGAAGGCTCTTTTGCTCGCGGCGAGAGACAAATTACGCGCCAGCGGACGGCTTTACCGGGAGCACTCACGGTTACTCGGGATTCCTCGCGCGACCGGCGATGGCCTGGGGCAGGCGCAAAAAATCCTTGGTGTTCCATGTGTAGATGACCTCGGCCCCGGCTTTAAGAGCGCAGTGCCCGAGGATCGCGTCGTAAATCGCGCCGCTGACGAGATTGGCCGCGGCGGCGGCTTCTGCCATTTGAAAATACTCCTGCTCGTCGAGTGCGACGAGCGTCAGCCGCTCCCGGATGTCGCCCAGGAACAGCAGCGCTTCGTGGCCGCTGACGCGGCGCTTGCCCGGCATGCCGGTCAGGGTGGCGTAGACCTCGGCAAGGCTGTGCGCGCCGCAGCAGGCGTCTTTTTTCCCGAAGCGCAGGAAGAGGTCGATGCTGGGCGGATGGCGCTCATGATCCGCGCAAAACGTGGCGACCAGCACGGAGGTATCGAGAAACGCCTTCACCGCCCCTCCCCGGCGTTCTGGCCGGCATTTTGGCGGTGGCGTTGCGCCCGTATGCTGCGGAGCGTTTCGTCCGTTTCGTCCGCGGTGAGAGGCTCGCCGGTGCGGAACACCCAGATGCCGCGCTCCTTCTGCAAGGGCGTGGCGCTGCGCCTGGGCCGCAGGGTCACTTCGTCGTCTTTGACCGTGAGGTCGAGGGTGTCGCCGGGCGAGAGGTGCAACTCGTCCCGGAGTGTCTTGGGAATGACGACGCGGCCCGCTCGATCAAGGGTAACTTTGCTGCCCATAATCCCATTATGCAGTGGGTGCGCCCATTTTGGAAATGGTATTTATAAAACCCAGCGGCAGCAGCGTAGGGTTACTCCATATCCTCCACTGCCGGTATCGCCGCCGGTCTTTTCGCTCGCGTGGTCGTGATCACCACCACGCTAATCAGAACAAACATAACCCCCAGAATCGTGCGCAGGCCAAGCGTTTCGCCGCCCAGAAAATATCCAACCAGTACGGCCACAACCGGATTCACGTACGCGTAGGTTCCGACTTTTGTTGGCGATTCATGATGAATCAGCCACACGTAGGCGGTAAACGCGATAATGGAGCCCGCGACAATCAGGTAGAGCAATGAGAGCCACGCTCCGCGTGAGACAGCCCACGGATGAAAATTACGGAATTCTCCCAGCGCGGCGGCCGTGAGAGCCAGCAACACTCCTCCGGCAAGCATCTGCGCCCCCGCGCTCATCAATTTGGACGACGGGAGCGGCAGCTTGCGCATAAGCGCAGACGCCACCGACCAACTCATCGATGCAATGACTAGCGCCGCGGCGCCCGCCCCGTCGATTGACGCCCCGCCGAGGTTCAACGATTGACTCATCAGCACTGCCACTCCCCCCCCATCCCGATCAAGAGCGCCATTGCCAGGCGAACGGTGAGCCTCTGCGTTCGCAGGAAAATGATTTCCGACAGCGCCGTGAACACCGGGATCGTGGCCATCATGATTGCGGCAATGCCCGAAGGCACACGCTGCTCGGCCCAGAACAACAGTCCGTAGTCGAGGACGAAGATGAGCAGCCCGAGTAAGAATGCTGACATCCATTGACGCCGGCTCGGTGAGCGCTCGCCCTTTGCAATCATCCAGCCATAGAGAACGAGTCCGGCAGCCAAGAAACGCATCGCCGCAAGAAGGAATGGCGGAACTTCGCGGACGCCAATTCGAATTGCCAAAAATGTGGAGCCCCACACAAAATAGATAATCGCGAAAGCCAACAGAGTCTTCCACGTTGGGGGATGGGTTATGGCTTTCACGGCAAATTTTACCAGCTCTCTACCCGTTCCCTCGCCGGATCGCTCACACCTCGCGGATCACGGCGCACCCGGAAATTATACGCCCATGGAGGCGCAACCAGCTTGCACGGTCCCGCGCGACGCAAGAAGGTCGCGGCTTGCGCCGCCGGCTGACTTCATATCCAAATCGAAGGCATGAATCTGCGGGTTGATTACCGCTGACCAGCAGCATCCGACCGTTTCAAATCTCCACAATCAGGCACATCTTGAATCGAACTGCTCGGGCCTTGAGAATTTCCTCTCAGGTCTGGTAGGATGACTGCTCCTCGATTGGAAAGGCCCATCCTTTTATTTAGGACTCTGCAGGGATACGATGCCGCGATGAATCCTTGGGAACGCATTCAGGGTGAGCTGCGCAAGGTGCTCAGCCCGCAAAATTATTCGACCTGGATCGAGCCGGCGCGCTTCAGCCACGCCGAGGGCGGCGTGTGTTTTGTCACCGTCCCCAATCGCACCTTCCGCGATTTCATCGCGCAGAACTACGGGCCGGTGTTGGAGCAAAGCTTGGGCGCCGCGGCTCCAGAGATGGACCGCATCGAGTTTGTGGACGCATCCGCGCCCAGTCGCAAGGCAGCCGCCTCGCGCGGCACGGCCGCGAAGTACGATGGCAAGTCCGATCAGCCGTCGTTTGATTTTGATTCGCCACTGGCGCTGCTGAATCCGCGCTACACCTTCGATCAATTCATCGTGGGGCCGTCCAACCAGTTCGCCCATGCCGCGGCGGTGGCCGTGGCCAACAGCCCCTCGAAGGCCTACAACCCGCTGTTCCTGTGGGGCGGCGTGGGCATGGGCAAGACGCATCTGCTGCAGGCCATCGCGCACGGCATCGCCTCGCAGCGGCGGCTGCGCCTTTGTTACGTGAACTGCAATCAGTTCGTTCACGAGATGATCAATTCCATCAAGTACGACAAAATGATCTCGTTCCACGATAAGTATCGCAACGTCGATGCGCTGCTGGTGGACGACATTCAATTCGTCAGCAACAAAGAGCGCACCCAGGAAGAGTTCTTCCATACTTTTAACGCGCTCTATGAATCGCAGAAGCAGATCGTCTTCACCAGCGACCGGCATCCGCGCGATATTCCTCACCTGGAGGAGCGCTTGCGCTCGCGCATGGAATGGGGCTTGGCGGTGGACATCCAGCCGCCGGACCTAGAGACGAAAGTGGCGATCCTGCTGCGCAAGGCCGAGGCCCAGGGCATTACTCTGGACGAAGATGTGGCAATGATGATGGCCAGCAAAATTCACGGCAATGTGCGCGAGCTGGAGGGGGCGCTGACGCGCCTGCTGGCCTGGTCTTCGCTCACCGGCGGGGAAATAAATCTGGGCACGGCTCAACAGTTGCTCAAGGGAACGCTCCAGTCGCAGGAGCGCAGAACAACCATCGAGGCCATCCAGCAGGTGGTGGCGGATGAATTTCGTTTGAAGCCGACCGACCTGAAAGCGAAAGATAATTCGCGAAAGATAGTGTATCCCCGGCAGGTGGCCATGTATTTATGCCGCGAATTGGTGGGCTCGTCGTTGCCGGAGATTGGCCGCGCCTTCGGCGGAAAGCATCACACCACGGTGTTGCACTCGGTCGACAAGATTCAGGAAGCGCGCAAGAGTGAGAAAGAATTAAATCGCCTTATCATCAAGCTAACTGATTCTCTGCGTTGACGAATGGCGTGATTTCCAGCGGGAAGCTTGAAATTCGCGGTGGATAAGCTGTGGGGTGCGGAGGGTTATTTTCTGGTGTGCGGCGCAAGTGGCCGGTTTATGCACAATGCTCCTCCGAATGGCCCTTGACTGTGGATTGTTTTTCACATCGGTTCCTGCTCTGTAAATAGGAGTTGGTTTATTTTTTCACGTTTTTGAGACGCTCACTATCATAAAATAGAGAGTTAACTTTCACAGGCTAATTTTGAAAGAGGTGACGCAATGGAGTTTTCCGTGCAGCGGACGGACTTCCTCAGGGAACTTGCTCTCTCGCAAGGTGTAGTGGAACGCAAGACCACCATTCCAATTCTTTCCAATGTTCTGCTGGAAGTGCTCACCGACAGCGTGCGCATTACGGCGACTGATCTGGAACTGGGCATTCGCAGCTCCTGTCCGGCAAAAGTGAAGAAGGGCGGATCGATCACGGTCCCCGCCAAAAAGCTGCTCGACTATGTTCGGCAACTCTCCGACGATGAGATTAAATTTAAATTGAGCGAGACGGCCGGCGGCGGATCGCTTCAGGTAACGTGTGGCCGCTCACATGTGCGCATGGCAGGCATGGCCAAGGATAGCTTTCCAGTGCTGCCTGACATGGCCAGCAAAATGGCGGCGCTGCCGCCGGCCATTCTCGCGCAGATGATTGCCAAGACCATCTTCGCCATATCGAGCGAAGAATCACGCTACACGCTGAATGCGGCACTGCTCATCCTGAAGCCGGAAACCATGACCATGGTGGCCACCGACGGCCATCGCCTGGCGCATATCGAAAGCGATGACTCCGTGGCTCAGGACGGTTATGGCGGGGTGAGCGGCGAGCTGCGCGTGCTGATCCCCAAGAAGGCCATGACCGAACTCAGCAAATTGTTGGGCGAGGTGGCGGACGGAACCACGGTGGATTTTTGCAAGGACGACAATCACCTATTCTTTCGCATGGGCCAACGATTGCTGATCAGCCGGATGCTCAGTGGACAATTCCCCAACTACGAAGCCGTGCTGCCCAAAGGCAACGACCGCACGGTTGCTCTGGAACAAGATGAAATCGCGGCGGCGGTGCGGCGCGTGGCGCTGTTTTCCGACGAGCGATCACATTCCATCCGCTTTCAATTGAATACCGATGAGGTGAAGATCACGGCAACCGGCTCGGAGGCCGGAGAGTCAGAGGAGGCCTTGCCGGCGGTTTATCAGGGACCGTCGTTCACCATCGGATTCAACTGGCAATACCTGCTCGATTTTTTCGCCGCTGTCGGCGCGGGCAAGGTTTCCTTTGAATTCAAAGACGAGCAAAGCGCCGGCCAGATACGGCCCGCGGCTGAGGGCAAACTGAAGTACCGCTACGTGGTCATGCCCATGCGCGTGTGAGCAGGCGCGGCTCTGTAAAACCCCGCGTATTTGCGAAACGTGCGAAAATGAAGAGATGGCAGTATCGGGAGAACGCAATCTGAATGAGTGATAAAGATCTGGAACCAGGCAAGCACGGCACCGGGCACGAAGAAGCGTACGACGCGGATAGCATCAAAGTACTGGGCGGCATGGAGGCGGTGCGCAAACGTCCGGCCATGTACATCGGCTCGACCGGCCCCGGCGGCCTGCATCACCTGGTCTATGAAGTCGTGGACAACTCTGTCGATGAATCGCTCGCCGGATTCTGCACCGAGATCAACGTAACCATACACTCTGACAACTCCGTAACCGTGGTGGACAACGGGCGCGGCATTCCCACCGAGTTTCACAAGGGCGAAGGCAAGTCGGCCACCGAAGTGGTCATGACCGTGCTCCATGCCGGCGGCAAGTTTGACACCAACAGCTACAAAGTCTCCGGCGGCCTGCACGGCGTCGGAGTCTCGGTGGTGAACGCGTTGTCGGAGGCGTTGGAGCTGGAAATCTGGCGCGATGGTTACACTTGGGAGCAGTCGTATTCGCGCGGCGCAGCCACCACGGAACTCAAGAAAGCGGGCAAGACCGCCAAGCGCGGAACCAAAATCACCTTCCGTCCCGACGCGCAGATTTTTGATACTCTCGATTTCAATTTCGACACGCTGTCGCAACGACTGCGCGAGCTGAGCTTCCTGAACAAGGGCCTCACCATCAACTTGAAAGACGAGCGCAGCGACAAGAGCCACAACTTCCGCTACAACGGAGGGATCGGCGAATTCGTCAGCCACCTGAATCGCGGCAAGGCCGTGCTGCACGACAAGCCGCTCTATTTCGAAGGCACGCGCAACGCGGGTCTGTCCGGCTCCGGTGGTTCCATCGGCGATGTCGAGATGGAGATCGCCATTCAATATAACGACTCCTACTCGGAGACGGTCTTCGCTTTCGCTAACAACATCAACACCGTCGATGGCGGCACGCATCTGTCCGGCTTTCGCTCCGCGCTCACGCGCACCATCAACGCTTACGGCACTTCGGCGGGGCTGTTCAAGGATGTAAAGGAAAATCTTTCGGGCGACGATGTGCGCGAAGGCCTGGTCGCAGTGGTCAGCGTGAAGCTGCCGCAGCCGCAGTTTGAAGGCCAGACCAAGGGCAAGCTCAACAGCGACATCAAGGGCCTGGTGGAAGCTTTCTTGAACGAGAAGCTGGGCGAGGCTTTCGAGAAGACTCCCGGCGTGGCACGCAAAATTATTCAGAAAGCCATCGAAGCCGCCCGTGCTCGCGAAGCGGCGCGCAAGGCCCGTGATCTGACGCGGCGCAAGGGAGCGCTCGATTCCGGCTCGCTTCCCGGCAAGCTGGCCGACTGCCAGGAGCGCGATCCCTCGAAGTGCGAGATCTTTCTCGTCGAGGGCGAATCAGCCGGCGGCACGGCCAAGCAGGGCCGCGACCGTAAGTATCAAGCCATCCTGCCGCTCAAGGGCAAAATCCTTAACGTGGAAAAAGCGCGCTACGACAAGATGCTCGGCCACGAGGAAATCCGCAACATGATTACGGCCGTGGGCACCGGCATCGGCAAAGATGACTTTGATGTGGCCAAGCTGCGCTACCACAAGGTCATCATCATGACCGACGCCGACGTGGACGGCTCGCACATCCGCACGCTGCTGCTGACTTTTTTCTTCCGGCAGATGAAAGAGTTGATCGAGCGCGGCCACGTCTTCATCGCGCAGCCACCGCTCTATCGGCTGAAGAAGGGCCGCTCCGAGCGATACATCAAAAATGAAGCGGAATTCAACCGCGAGATCATGCGCCATGCCACCGAAGAGCGCGCGGTGCTGAACGCGGACAAGGATCAGTTGGAAGGCCGCCGTCTAACCAAATTTCTGGCGGACCTGGCAGAGTACGAGACGTTCTTCGATAAGCTCGACAAGCGTCTGCGTAACAAGCACGTGGTGGATCTGGTAGCCAAGTCGGACCTCGAAAAAAAATCCGACTTCACGGAAAAATCCAAGTTGGAGACTCTGGCCAGGAGCATTGATGCCTTGGGCGCGAAGACACGCGTGGTCTTCGACGAGGAACACAGCCTGCATGAACTGATCTTCGTGAATGGTTCGGGCGCCGAGAAGCGCATCAACTGGGAGTTGGCTTCGCTGCCCGAGTACAAGCGCCTGCGCGCACTATCGAAGGACATCGTGCCGCTCGACAAGCCGCCCTTCGTGTTGGTCCCGACGGTGGAGCAGAAGGCTGCGGAAAAGCCCGGAGACAAGCCTGCGCCGAGCCACGTCAGCGCGCGCGCGCTCCTCGATTTCGTAATTGATCAGGGCAAGAAGGACTTCACCGTTACGCGCTACAAGGGCCTGGGCGAAATGTCCGCGGAGCAATTGTGGGAAACCACCATGAACGCCGAGAAGCGCACGCTGCTGCAAGTCCGCTTGGACGACCTCGCCGAAGCCGAGACCATCTTCTCGACGCTCATGGGCGAAGACGTGGAAGTCCGCCGCAAATTCATCGAAGACAACGCCCTGGACGTGAAAAACCTCGACGTGTAATTGACGCCGGATTTGATTTATAATCGCCAGCCATGGAACTGAACGAGCAAACCCTTGATCAAATCCTAACGTGGCAGCGTGTGCTTCTTGATCACACGGTGCGAGAAGTGGAAGGATGTTTCGAGCACTTCATGGGTCTGTAAGTCGAGGCGCGGCCGTAGCGCCAGCGCCGCCGCCCCATTCGTTTTCTTTTATTTCCCAAAACAAACTGGAATGAGTTGGACGTCTAGCGCACGGCCATGCCGGTCTTTATTTCTTCGATGATGGAGACGGCGACCGCGGTGGGGTCTTTGGCGTCGCGGATGGGGCGGCCCACGACGAGATAGTCGGCGCCGGCCTTAATCGCAGCCGCCGGAGTGGTGGCGCGCTTCTGGTCGTCTTCCGAGACACCGGCGGGACGGATGCCGGGTGTTACGATAATCGGACCAGGGCCGGCCATGCGGCGAATGGCGCGCGCCTCAAAACCGGAGGCCACCACGCCGTGGCAGCCTTGGGCGATAGCGTGCTCGGCGCGCTGTATCGCCAGGTCCTCCACGGAACCGCGCAGGCCCATCTCCGCCAGATCCTCCGCTCCCATGCTGGTCAACACGGTGATGGCCAATATCTTCAAGTGGGAGCCGGCGCATCCCATCGCGGCGGCAGACACGGTTCTACCGGCCTCATGCACCGTGAGGAAAGTCGCGCCCAGCCGGGCCGCCTGACGCGTGGCGCGGCGGACGGTCTCCCCGATATCGTAAAATTTCAGATCCAGAAAAACATTGTTGCCGCGGTCCAGCAGCGAGCGGATGTAGTCCGGCCCGATCACCGTGTATAGTTCCAGTCCCACCTTGTAGAAGGAGACAACGCCCAGCAGCTTATCAACCAGTTGATCGGCCTGCACGGCGGAAGGGAAGTCGAGCGCGACGATCAAGCGGTCGCTGGCGGCGAGGGAGGAAAGATCAGACATAGGGTAAAGGGCGACCGAGTTTCCAAACGAAGGACTCAAAGCTCAGGACTAGGCCAGCAGAACAGTGTACCTGTCCTGCGCCCGCCAAACAATGCCCCCAACAATACCCCTAACAATCCCGATGATGGTGTGCTGGAAATTGGAAGGCCACGGAGCGATGTGATTGGCGCGACCCACCCCGGCAAAAATTCTTGCACAGATCCTGTTCGGGGAGCGCAATCTCAACGCTGCACGAAGTATAATAAATCTTTGGCTGCGAGGGCCGTTCGCAGCCCTCCGGTACGCCGCAATCCCTGAAGGAAAACGATAACGCATGGCGGATCAACCTACTAATCCCCCGACTAATCCTGGCGGCAACCTGCCTGGCGATGGACAGCAATCCGAGCTGCCGCTGCCGAAGAATCAGTCCACGGTAAACATCGAAGACGAGATGCGCAAGTCGTATCTCGATTACGCCATGAGCGTGATAATCGGCCGCGCGCTGCCCGACGCCCGCGACGGCATGAAGCCCGTGCATCGCCGCATTCTCTACGGCATGTACGAGGCTGGCCTGCGCGCCAACCGCCCCTATCGCAAATGCGCGAAAATCGTCGGCGAAGTGATGGGTAACTATCACCCGCATGGCGACTCGCCCATCTATGACGCATTAGTCCGCATGGCGCAGAACTTCTCCATGCGCTACGAGTTGGTGGACGGTCAGGGCAACTTTGGTTCTGTCGATGGCGACCCGCCCGCCGCCATGCGGTACACCGAGGCGCGGCTGTCGTCGATCTCCGAGCGCCTGCTCGACGATATTGAGCGCGAGACGGTCGATTTCCGTCCCAACTACGATGAGAGTCGCGAAGAGCCCGTGTGCCTGCCCACACGCATTCCCAATCTATTGGTGAACGGCTCGTCGGGCATCGCCGTGGGCATGGCCACCAACATCCCGCCGCACAACCTGCGCGAGATCATCGCCGCGACCATTCAGTTGATTGAGCACCCCAACACGCAACTGGCGAAATTAATTGAGTTGGTGCCCGGCCCGGATTTCCCCACCGGCGGGTTTCTCTACGGCAAGGCCGGCATTCTGAATGCGTATAAGACCGGCCGCGGCAGCTTCATCATGCGCGCGCGCGCCGCCATTGAGAAAATGGGCAAGGATCGCGAGCAGATCATTGTCACCGAGATTCCGTATCAGGTGAACAAGTCGCGATTGATTGAGAAGGCCGCCGAGCTGGTGCAGGAAAAGAAGATCGAAGGCATCTCCGATATCCGCGACGAGAGCGACCGCCAGGGCATGCGCATCGTCTTCGAGCTGAAGCGCGGCGAGCAGGCCGAAGTGATCTTGAACAATCTTTACAAGCAGACGCAGATGCAGACCAGCTTCGGCATGATCCTGCTGGCCGTGCATCAGGGGCAGCCGCGCGAGCTGGGCCTGGCCGAGGCGCTGAAGATTTTCATCGACCACCGCGTCGAGGTGGTGCGCCGGCGCACACAGTATGATCTGCGCAAGGCCCGCGAGCGCGAACACATTTTAGAGGGTTACCAGAAGGCGCTCGATCATATCGATGCGGTGATCAAGCTGATCCGCGCATCGAAAAATCCCGCCGAGGCGCGCGAAGGATTGATCGCCAACTTCGAGATGTCGGAGATTCAGGCCCGCGCCGTCCTGGACTTGCAATTGCAGCGGTTGACCGGCCTCGAGCGCGAGAAGATCGCCGACGAAATGAAAGAGCTGCGCGAGAGCATCAAGGAACTCGAAGAGATTCTCGCCAGCGACAAAAAATTGAAAGGCATCATCATCTCCGAGCTGCGCGAGGTTTCCAAAGACTACGGCGACGACCGCCGCACGGAGATCATCGAGGAGCAGGCCGAGATTCATCTCGAGGACCTGATCCCGGTGGAAGACGTGGTGGTAACGGTCAGCCGCCAGGGCTACCTCAAGCGCACCCCCGTCGACACCTATAAAAATCAGGGGCGCGGCGGCAAGGGCCGCATCGGCATGAAGACGCGCGAGGAGGATTTCGTCGAGCGCCTTTTCGTGGCCTCCACGCACAGCTATCTGCTGATCTTCACCAATCGCGGAAAGATATATTGGCTGAAGGTCTATGAAATTCCCGATGTCGGCACCGCCGGACGCGGCAAGAACATCGTCAATCTGGTGAACTTCGATCAGGGCGAGCGCGTAACCGCGGTGCTGGCGGTGAAGGATTTCGCCGAGGACCAGTTTGCGGTGATGGCCACGCGCGAAGGCGTGATCAAGAAATGCTCGCTCTCGCAGTTTGATAATCCGATGGCGCGCGGCATCATCGCCATCACCCTGGATCAGGACGACGAGTTGATTGCGGTCGAGCAGACCGACGGGAAGCAGTTTATTTTCCTGGGCACGCACGACGGCAAAGCGATCCGCTTCCTCGAGGAAGAGGTGCGCGCGATGGGCCGCCAGGCGCACGGCGTGCGCGCCATGACGCTCAAGAAAGGCGACTACATCGTGGGCATGGCCGCGGTGGAGGAAGATGGCTGGATCATGAGCGTCACCGAAAACGGCTACGGCAAGCGCACCGAACTCGGCAAGTACCGCGTGCAGGGCCGCGGCGGACAAGGCATCATCAACCTGAAGACCACGCCGGAAAAGGGCAAAGTGATCGGCATCATGAACGTCAGCGAAGACAGCGAAGTGATGATCATCACCCAGCAAGGCAAGATCATTCGCCTGGAGTCCAACGCCATCCGCTCCGCCGGCCGCTCGACGCAAGGCGTCCGCCTGCTGCGCGCCGACGAAGGCGACCAGATCGCTTCAACCTGCCTCATCCCGCCGTCAGAAGATAACGGCGAAGAGGAAGAGAAGCCGCCGCTGATCCAGTAAGGTATTTGCGCGCTATACTGTTGCCGAATGGCGAAACGGTTCACAACGCCTTTTTCGACCGGACATTTGCGCTATGAAGATTAAATATTTTCAGGATACGGATACCCTGTGCATCGAGCCTCGCGCCGTTGAAGTGGCGGAGACCCGGGACCTCGACGAAAACACCCTTTTGGATTTGGATTCGCAGGGCAATATCTGCGGGTTCACGATTGAGCACGCCAAAGATCGCGCCGAGATTACGCAGTTCTCCTTCGAGCAGATCCCGGCCTAGCCGTGCGCCTGCTGCGAGTTGACAAAGGTGATCACAATACCTGATCGCATCCAAGCGAAATATCCGCTGCCTGTTGTCGCACGGCGTAATGTTTCATTATCCCGAAGAAAAGTTTGAAAATTGGAGGTCACCAATTGTGACAGCCAATCCGACCGCGACAGTATCCCAATGAAAATGGGCGCCAACAAAATCGCAGGAAAAGCAGAATTGCTGGAGAAAAAACTCGGAGCTCTGCAATCCGCACTCGTGGCCTATTCCGGCGGGGTGGATTCGGCTTACCTGGCGTGGGCGGCGCGGCGGGCGCTGGGCGACAGGATGCTTGCGGTGCTGGCTGATTCGCCGAGCCTTGGCGAGTCGCAACGTGAGCACGCCATCGCGTTTGCCCGCGATTTCGATATTCCGCTGGAGATTATCCGCACGGCGGAGTTTGATAATCCTACTTACATCGCCAACGCGCCGGACCGCTGCTTTTATTGCAAGGATGAGTTGTTTGGGAAATTGTCGGACCTGGCGCGCGCGCGCGGATACGCCGCGATTGCCTACGGCGTAAACGCGGACGATGTTCAC
Organism: Acidobacteriota bacterium; assembly: GCA_009691245.1. Taxonomy (NCBI): domain Bacteria; kingdom Pseudomonadati; phylum Acidobacteriota; species Acidobacteriota bacterium. The sequence continues at coordinate 20,260 of SHUM01000025.1, forward strand.
GACTACCGCCCCGGGCATCGCGCCGCCGCTGAGCATGGCGTGTGTTCGCCTCTGCTCGATGCGGGATTGACCAAGGCGGAGATTCGTCAGCTTGCGAAAGAGGTCGGCCTTCCGGTGTGGGATCGTCCGGCGTCGCCGTGTCTTTCTTCGCGCATCCCTTACGGCACTCCGGTTACAATTCAAACCGTGAAGACCATCGACCACGGCGAAGACTCTCTCCGCGCGCTCGGCTTCCGCCAGTTCCGCGTGCGCCACCACGGCGAGCTGGTGCGCATCGAGATCGCCGCGGACGAACTGCCTCGCGCGCTCAATCCGCAGATGGCGCAGATTCTCGCAGAGAAGTTCAAGGCGCTAGGCTATAAGTACATAACGCTGGACATGGAAGGCTTCCGCTCCGGCTCCCTCAACGAAGTCCTGAAAGCGGATTAGCGCCTAGCCGCCGGTGGAGATCATCTTGCCGCTGAGTTGCAGGTAGCCGACGTAGGCGAACAGCAGGACGGTGGCGACCAGCGTGGCGTTGATCCACCAGGGGTTGCGGAAGCGCGCGCCCACCCAGCGGGTGCGATTGTTCAGCACCAGTAGGGTCAGCGCCAGCATGGGCATGAACATCGCGCCCATCACGGCGTAGGCGAGCTGAATTTTTTCGACTGTCATGAACAGGTTGGCCATGGGCACCAGCGCGATGGCGATCAAGTAGCCGCGATACGCGCCGGTCTTCTTCAGGTCGATGGAGCGCAGCGTTGCGACTACTTCGACAGAAGACGCGGCGCCCTTGTGCTTGCGCAGCGAGAGGAAGTCGGCGAACAGGTATGGCGCGCTCTGCCATACGCCGATTAGGCTCGAAAATACCGCGCCCCAGAAGCCAAAGAGAAATATCCAGCGACCCGAGGGGCCGAGCACCATCTCCAGTTGCTCGGCGAGTTGTCCGGCGAGGCGGATGCCGGAGCCTTCGAGCTGAATGCGCGATCCGATTATGACCATGGACACGCCGAAGATCGCAGTCAGAATGTAGCAGACGGCAAGATCAATGCGGCAGATGCGCGCGCCCTCTTCGCCGGTGCGGCCTTTCTCGCGAATCCAGTAGCCGTAGGAGAGCAGCGTGACTGTTCCGCCCACTCCGCCCAGCACTCCCAGCATCCACGGCAGTGTTTCAAACGAGATGCTCGGGACGATTAACCCGTGCGCCACCGCTCCCCAATTCTGAACAAGCAGGAATGCGGTTACCAGAACGGCGACAAACTTGAAAGCGATGAACGTCTGCATCACCTTCTCGAAGATGGCGAAGCCGCCCAGCCAGACCACCGCCAGTCCCGCGATGGAGTGGGCCACGCCCCAGATATTTTTCGACGTGGTAGGATCGCCCAGCGGGATAATCGACGCCGCGGCCACGCCGCAGGCCGTGATCAGCGCTCCGCCCACGAAGAAAGTCCAGAGCAGGAAATAGGCGATGAACACCCATTGAATCCAACGACCGAGCTTGGTGACCCAACCTTCCAGCAGCGTGGTGTCGGTGGCCATCTGCCAGCGCGCGATGCCTTCGTTGAGCGTCCACTTCATAAACGAGCCAATCACCGCCGACCACAGAATCGCGAGGCCAGCCTTCGACCCGGCAATGCTGGCGGTGAGCAGGTCGCCCGCGCCGACCCCAGTTGTCGCCACCAGAATTCCCGGCGCGATAATGGCCATCCAGGGTAGCTTGTGTTTACCGCTCATCAGTAAAGACCTCGTTGGCGATCTCGTTGCCGAGCAATGGTAACATAGTGTTTCGCATCCGCGGGTCCCGCAGGAATTTGCAGCGCCCGAACGAATGCCCATGAGGCAGACAGGTGGGTGTCAACAAAAATGAGTACCGCAGAAAAAACAACCATTCGCGCCAACGTATACGTGAGTTTAAAAAAGACAGTGCTGGACCCGCAGGGGCAGACCATTCAGTCCGCGCTGCGCGGACTCGGGTTTCAACATGTGGAGGGCGTGCGGCAGGGCAAATACTTCGCCATCGACCTCGACGCTTCGCTGAGTCCCGATGCGGCCCGCGCGGAGGCCGACCGGATCGCGCGCGAAGTGCTCACCAACCCGGTCATCGAAGAGTATCAGATCAGCATGGGCAGCTAATCGAATGATTGTCATTCCGAGCGTAGCGAGGAATCTGCTTTGCTACCACTCTGGGAAAGCAGATTCCTCGTCGCGGTGCTCCGCGGAATGACAAATTGCTACACGCCCGGAGAAAATTATGTGCGGCATAGTTGGCTACATCGGTGAAAAGAAAGTTGTGCCGGTGATCCTAGAAGGGTTGCAGCGCCTTGAGTATCGCGGCTACGACTCGGCCGGTATCGCCGTGGTGGACGCTCAGGGCAAACTCGATGTCCGCCGCGCCTCCGGCAAACTGCGTAATCTCGAGAAGGTCGTGGCAGCACAGCCGCTCGATGGTACTTACGGCATCGGCCACACGCGCTGGGCCACGCACGGACGGCCCACGGAAGAGAACGCCCATCCCCATCGCGACTGCACCGGCGAAATTGTTGTGGTGCAGAACGGCATCATTGAAAATTATCTGGCGTTGAAGCGTCAACTGACCGCCGAAGGCCACAAGTTCTTAACCGAGACCGACACCGAAATCATCTCCCACCTGATCGAAAAAGAAATGGCTGCGCTGCCTGCGGGCGGGAAACGCTTGGAGTTGGCTGTCGCGAGCGCCATCGCGCAGATGAAGGGCGTCTATGCCATCGTGGTGATCGCCGCCAGCGATCCGAAGAAGATTGTCGCCGCGCGGCTGGGGCCGCCGATGGTCGTGGGCATCGGCGACAAGGAATATTTTGTCGCCTCCGATATTCCCGCCATTCTGTTTCACACTCGCGACATGCTTTTCCTCGCTGACGGCGAGCTGGCCGTCATCACCACTGCCGGGGTGAAGCTCACCGATTTTTCCGGCAACGAAATTCGCCGCGAGCCGCAGCGTGTGATGTGGGACCCGGTGCAGGCGCAGAAGGGCGGCTACAAGCACTTCATGCTCAAGGAAATTTATGAGCAGCCGCAGGCCGTGCGCGACACCACGCTCGGACGCGTGAGCCTGCCCACAGGCGAAGTGATTCTCGACGATTGGGATTTCACCGCCGAAGATTTCCGCCGCTTTCAGCAGGTGAAGATCGTCGGCATGGGCACGTCGTATTATGCGGGGCTGGTGGGCAAGGTGCTCATCGAGCGGCTGGCGCGCATCTCGACAGAGGTGGACTACGGCTCGGAGTATCGCTATCGCGATCCCATCGTCGGCGCCGAGACTCTGACCATCGTCATCACCCAGTCCGGCGAGACCGCCGACACGCTAGCCGCGCAACGCGAGAGCAAGCAGAAAGGCTCGAAGACGCTGGCCATCTGCAACGTGGTGGGCAGCATGGCCACGCGCGAGGCCGCCGGCACGCTCTACACGCATGCGGGTCCGGAGATCAGCGTTGCCAGCACCAAGGCGTTCACCTCGCAGATCACCGCGCTGCTGCTGCTGGCGCTGCACATGGGGCAGAAGCGCGGGCAGGTATCGCCCGAGCAGTCGCTCCGGCTGATCGAAGAGTTGGCCAAGATTCCCGGCAAGATCGAGATGACCTTAGCGCGCAATCAGCAGATTGACGAACTGGCGCGCGTCTTCTTCAAGAGCCGCAATTTCCTCTATCTCGGCCGCGGCATTCATTACCCCATCGCGCTCGAAGGCGCGCTGAAGCTGAAAGAAATCTCCTACATCCACGCCGAGGGCTACCCCGCCGGCGAGATGAAGCACGGCCCCATCGCGCTGATCGATGAAGAGATGCCCGTGGTGGTGATCGCCACGCAGGAGCGCGGCAACGCGGTCAGCGAGCTGGGCTACGAAAAAGTGCTGAGCGGCATCGAGCAGGTGAAGGCCCGCGCCGGTCGCGTGATCGCCGTAGTGACGGAAGGCGACACCGACGCGCGCAGCATCGCCGACCACGTTATCGAAGTCCCGCCCGCACCGGAGTTGCTCACGCCGTTGCTCGAAGTAGTCCCCTTGCAGATGCTCGCCTATCACATCGCCGTGCGCCGCGGCTGCGACGTGGACCAGCCCCGCAACCTGGCCAAATCCGTCACGGTGGAATAAGTGATAAATCCCACAATGCCGCGCGCGTCAGCAAGCGGACCCCCACGAAGGAATCACAAACGATGGATACCCGCACACGATTAAAGAACATCCTCTGCGAGAAGTCGGTGAAGCTCGGCGACTTCACGCTGTCGTCGGGGAAGAAGAGCAACTTTTATCTCGACTGCCGCACGACAACGCTCGATGCCGAAGGCGCGTACTACACCGCGCTGAGCGTGCTGGAAGTGCTGCAGCATCTGAAGCCGTATCCGCTGGCCATCGGCGGGCTGACGCTGGGCGCCGACCCTATCGTGGCGGCGGTCGCGGCGATGAGCCACCTGCACCATGCCGAGAAGAAGATCATCGCGCCGGTCTCGGCGTTCATCGTGCGCAAGGAGACCAAGAAGCACGGCATGCAGAATTTGATTGAGGGCTGGCGCGGGCCGGAAGGCTCGCCCGTGGTGATCGCGGAGGACACCTGTACCACAGGCGGCTCGGCTATTCAGGCCATTGAACACGCCAAGGCCGCTGGCTGGAACGTCGTGGCGGCGGTCTGCCTGGTGGACCGCGAAGAAGGCGGCCGCGAGGCCATCGAGCCGTTGTGCCCGTTTTACGCGCTGTTCACCGCGCGCGAGCTGGTCGCTGCAAAGTAGTCGCAGGGGCACGCGAAGCGCGAACAGTCCTCGTTGCGCGAACACGACCAAACTTCTTCTGATCGGCAGCCTTCGCGCGCTTTACTGTGATCCCTCTGCCTACTGCCCTGACCTCGACCACATCTCCGACCTTAATCTTGGCCTGATCGCGAAACGGCGAAGGGATAGTTAATTAGAAATTTTTCTGGACCTTTACGATCGACATGTATTTTCTCCTAATTACGCTCACAGCTCAAACGGTGTTCAGGGGACGGCACCAACGGTGCCAGTCTAAGCTACTCTCAGGATTGCTGTAGAGAAGTTCTCAGCCCCGTAGGGGCGGCATAAAGTAGCCCCGGGCGTGAGCCAGGGGCTTACAAACGTAAATAACAAATAGCCCCGGCAGGGGCGAAAGAGTTTTCTTCTCACTTTCTATCACCCCTACCGGGGCTCGGTTGGAATTCGGAAACTCCACACCATTTATTAAAATGGGCTACGCCCGGCCGAGCTGCCGGATGGCGTCCACCACGACGGCGCGGCGGCGGTCGAAGATCAGTGCGGCGATGATGCAAGCGGCGGCGGTAAGCGCGACGGTCCAGCGCACGCCGATCCAGTCGCCGAGCCACCCGGCTATCAGGCTGCCGATGGGCACCATGCCGAGGAACATCATTCCGTAATAGCCGACGACGCGCCCGCGCAGGTGATCGGGCGTGATGGATTGCAGCGCGGTGTTGGTGGAGGCGATCTGGGTCATGATGCCGCCGCCGGTGATGGCCACCAGCAGGCAGGCCAGCGGCAGCCAGCTTACGAAGGCGAAGCCGAGCAGTGCGACGCTGTAGATCAGCGTGGAGCGCACGATGCGGCGGCTGATGCCGCTCAGGTCGATGCGCGAGGCCATCATCAGCGCGCCTACCATAGCACCGGCGCCGAAGCTGGTCAGCAGGTAACCCAGCGTTTTAGGCCCGCCGCCCAGCAGGCGGTCGGCGAAGACGGGCATCAGCACGATGGCCGGATAGCTAAAGACGCTGAGGATGCCCAGGTTGATGAGCAGCGCGCGCGTGGGCTTGCTTTGCAGGACATAATTCGCTCCCTCGCGGAGTTGCGCGACCGGCGAGCTATGGTTCGTGCGCGGCGGCGTTGGCGGCAGACGCATCATCAGCAGGCCGATGATGACGGCGATGAAAGAAACCGCGTTGACGGCGAAGCACCAGCCCTCGCCGATGGACGCCAGCAGAATGCCCGCCACCGACGGCCCGATGACGCGGCCCAGATTGTACATGCTGGAGTTCAGCGCGATGGCGTTCATCAGGTCTTCCTTGCCCACCATCTCGACTACGAACGACTGCCGCGCCGTCAGTTCGAACAGGCCGATGACGCCGAGCGCCAGCGCCATATAAAAAACCGTCCAGTGCTCAATGCGGCCATTGAGCGTCAGCCAGGCGAGCACCACGGCCTGCGCAGCCATCAGCGTTTGGGTAAGGATCAGCAGCTTGCGACGATTGAAGCGGTCGGCGAGCACGCCACCGATGGGCGAGAATAAGTAAGGAAACTGCGAGGCGAATCCCACCAGCCCCAGCATCACCGTCGAGCCGGTGAGTTTGTAGACCAGCCAACTCTGCGCCACCGACTGCACCCATGTGCCGATCACGCTGAGCAGTTGGCCCGTGAGGAACAACCTGAAATTGCGATGCTTCAAGGCGCGGGTGGTTACGCGCAGGCGGGCGAACACGTCATCGTGGGAGGGAGGGACGGAGCCCGCCGGCGCGGTGGAATCGGAATGTGAAGATGAGTTCAGAAATGACAAAAAACGCTCTCCTCCGAGCACGGCCTACTCTCCATTATATGCGCAGGTCGTGCGCCGTGGTTCGTTTAGCGGGGGCCATCGTTGTGATAGATTGGTGAATCCTGAACACTGTGCTCGGCTGGTCGTGATAAGGGCTATGGATAAAATTTGCGGAATCCATTCCGTGCGCGAAGCAGTCGAAAGCGGGACTCAAACCGTGGAGCGTCTGCATGTGCTCCAAGGCCAGCAGAAACCGAATTCACGATTGCAGGAATTAGTGGAGCTATGTCGCCAGCGCGGAATCGCCGTGCGCTTCGAGCCGAGTGCTGCGCTCGATCGGCTGGCAGGGCGTGCGCATCATCAGGGAGCGGTGGCGGTGATTGGCGGCTATGGCTACGCGGAGTTAGAAGACGTCATCGCAAAGTTACCCGAAAAAGCGCTGCTGTTGCTGCTCGATGGCGTGCAGGATGTGCACAATCTGGGCGCGTTAATCCGCACGGCGTGCGCCGCCGGTGCCGCCGCGGTGGTCATCCCGGAACGTCGTGCCGCCGGGCTGACGCCAGCCGTTGTGCAGGCCGCCAGCGGCGCGCTGGCGCATCTTCCCGTTGTCCAAGTGGGAAACCTGGTGCGCGCCATGGAGCGGTTGAAGGAAGAATCCTTCTGGACCATCGGCCTCGATGAGCGCGCCGAAAAGTTTTATGACCAGGTGGACTATCGCGGTCGCGCGGCCATCATTGCGGGCGGAGAAGAGAAGGGCCTGCACGAATTGACGCGCAAGAACTGTGATTTTCTGGTGAGCATTCCCGCGCCCGGAAAAATCTCGACGCTCAACGTCAGCGTGGCCACCGGCATCGTGCTGTTTGAAGCGGCGAAGCAGCGTCGCTGAATGGCTGCTGACAGCGCGAGGGAGCAAGTGTAGAATCTGCAACAGAAGAATTTGTAGGAGGACTTTCATGAGACTACGACGACGGTTAGTATCACTTCATGTTGTAGCGGCCATCCTCTGCATCTGTGCGGTGGCCCGCGCGCAGCAGAAAATCCCTATTCAAATTGCGCTCGGGGATGTCGAGATTCAGAAAGTTCCGTTTCAGATCGCGCTCGATCAGGGCATCTACGCGAAGAACGGCCTCGACGCGGACGTGTTCTACACCACGGGCGCGGCGGATTTTGCGCGGCGCAGCGGCGTGAATGTCCCAGCGAACCTGGTGAAGAGCGATGAAGCGGCGATCCTCATCTCGGGAGGCACGCCCCTAACCGTCGGCGTGGTTACTGACATTCGCAATTGGGACCGCGTGATTCTGGCCACCACGGACCCGGTGGTCCATTGGTCGATCATCGCGCGGCCCGACATCAAGCGCGTGGAGGATCTGAAGGGCAAGCGCATCGGATTTTCCGGCGTCGGGGCAATGACTCATTACATCGCGCTGAGTTTGTGCAAGCGCATGGGCTGGGATCCGGTCTTCGATGTGTCGATGATGGCCGGCGCGCTGACCGTCGATGGCCTGCAAACCGGGCGCGTGGACGCCATCATCGGAGATAACTTGCATGGCACCATGGCGCGCGCGGCGGGCTTTCCCGTGCTATTCAATCTGACGGAATGGAAGATGCCCATCGCCGGCTCCGGCGTGCGCACGACGAAGACCTGGGTGCGCGAGAATCGCGAGGCGGCGCGACGCTTTACCAAATCCATGGTGGAAGCGATCGCGCTTTTCAAGAAAGACCCGAACGTCGCCTACGAGTCCATGAAGAAGTGGTGGGGCATTACAGATATAGAAAAGCTGAAGGCCATGTACGCCGACGCCGCCACGCTGCCGCGCAAACCGTATCCGTCCATCGAGGGCATCAAGACAACCATGCAGATCTACGACTCGCACGAGATGCGCCGCCATAAGCCGGAGGACTTCTTCGACGCGAGCTTCATCAAGGAGCTTGACGACAACGGCTACATCGACAGCTTGTACAAGTAGTTTGGAAGGTAGCAGACCAACAACGCCTTGTGATTACTTCGTGGAATGTGCTGCGGCCCACTCAGCACGAGTGATTTCGTAGATTACGTGCGGCAGGTTTTCGTACATACCTTCGCGGTTGTACTTCATGCCAACCTTTTCCAGAACGCGGCGCGAGGCGGCATTTCCCGGCGCAGTCAGCGCGATGATGCTTTCCATCCCTAAGCGTGCAAACGACAGACCAACCAATGCGCCGGCGATCTCTGTCGCGTAGCCTTGGCCCCAATAGCCGGGCTTTAACAGGTAGCCGAGCGTTACTTCCGGCCAATCGTCAACCGTCATGCAGCGAAACCCCGCCAGGCCAACGAGCGCGCCGCCGTCTTTTTCAAACCACACCCAGCGGCCAAAACCATATTGATCCCAGTGCTCAACAGCGGCGCGGAACATCCCGCGGCATTGCTCGCTTGACTGGACACCTCCTGACCAAGCCATGACCTGCTCCTCACGCCATAGGCTACAGAGGTCGTCGAAATGATGATCGAAAACCTGCACGGCGCGCAGGCGGGAGGTCTCAAACGAGGTGATGCTCTGGGTCATTGTGTTGCCGGAGATGTGGCGGGGGCTTCTTCTCCGTCGGCGGGGTCGGCGGGACCATTCTTGATCTCTTCGGGAATATCGCTCAACCGCTCCAGATCGTGAGTCTGCTGGCCTTCGGCCCAATAAACCTGGCGCACGGTCGGCTTGCCCACGAATCCCTTTTCCCACGCTCCCACAGCCACCAACACGCCGAATTCACGACCGTCCGGGAGGAATGCGGAGACCTGCACGCAGGCGGGGAAGTCGCGCCCCTCATCCACGGAAGGGTCGCCAGTCTGCTCGCCGCAATCGTTGACTTCCAAGAATATTTTGGCTTGGGGGCCGGCCACGCGCGGGAGCCATGCGCCGAACGGCTCCTTGGGAAGCTTGGCATCAAGTGCGGAGGCGGGAAGCTTTCTCACCCGCTCCTCGGCTTCCGCGTCGTCGAGTTCGGCGTGAAGCACGGATGCAGTGTGCAGGAAAAACGCAACGAGAAGGAGCGTCACCCAAAGCAAGTGCCGAGATATGAAATGGCTGGATTGCATCGCATCCTCTAGAATAAAGATCGCTTGTCTTTCCTAGCGGCCTGTCCCGACAAATCGGGAAGCGAGGAATTTGTTGTTTCCTTCACAGAGCCGCGCGCGTCAACAAGCGGACCCGTCAGCAACAGCAGATTCCTCGCCACGCTCGGAAGGACAGTGTAGTGAGCAAAACTAACTCGACAGCACGCGACGGCCCACAATGCGCCAGCGGTCCGACAATACAATATTAATCGCCTCGGAGTAGATGCGATGCTCCTCTTTCAAGATGCGCGCGGAAAGAGTTTCGGCGGTGTCGGCATCCTCCACCGGCACTGCGGCCTGCAGGATGATCTGCCCGGCATCGAGGTTCTCGTCCACAAAGTGCACCGTGCAGCCGGTGATCTTCACGCCGTGATCGAGCGCTTGGTGCTGCGCCTCCAGCCCCGGAAACGACGGCAGCAGCGATGGATGGATATTCAGGATGCGCTGCGGAAATTCGCTCACGAAGTACGGGCTGATCAGCCGCATGAAGCCGGTCAGGCAAACCAGGTCCACCTGCTTCTCCTTCAGCACCGCAACGACCTGCCGGTCGTACGCCTCGCGCTCGAGGCCCTTCGAGGGAATCACGCGCGCGTCCAGCCCGCGCCGCCGTGCTTCATCAATGCCGACCGCCGCCGCGCGATTCGAGATGACCACCGCAACCTCGGCGTCAATCCTGCCCGCGGCAATATTGTCCGCAATGGCCATGAAGTTCGACCCGCGCCCGGAAAGCAAAATACCGATACGTTTCTTTGCCATGAGTCCTCTTGCAGCCTTATTAGTTGTCATTCCGAGTGTAGCGAGGAATCTGCTTTTGGTTGCGCGCGAAGGCTGAAAAGCAGATTCCTCGCTACGCTCGAAATGACAACGCAAGTGATCCGAGTCGCACCGCAACGGCTACAGATAGACAACTTCGCGGGTGCCTTTGGCCGTGGTGCCGATCTGAAAACATTTCTCTTTGGCCTTCTTCAGTACGGCGGTGGTCTTCGCCAAATCCTTCGCGGCTACCACGAGTATCATCCCGATACCCATGTTGAAGGTGCGCGACATGTCGTTTTCGGGGACGTTGCCAATGGCGCGCAGCAGGCCGTAGAGCGGCAGTTCCGGCCAGCTTCCGCGCGTGATGCGAGCTTCGATTCCTTTGGGAAAAATGCGCGGCAGGTTGCCGGTGATGCCGCCGCCGGTGATGTGCGCCGCGCCCTTCAGCAGCCCCGCGTCGTTTAGCGCGAAAATCGCCTTGGCGTAGCTGCGGTGCGGCTTGAGCAATTCATCGGCGACGGTGCAGCCGAGGCGCGGGATGAACTCATCAAGCTTATATCCAGCGGTTTCGAGCAGCAGCTTGCGGGCGAGCGAATAGCCATTCGTGTGCAGGCCCACGCTGGGCAGGCCGAGCAGCACGTCGCCAGGGCGAATGCCCGCGCCGTTGATCACTTTCTTCTTGTCCACGATGCCGGTGATGAAGCCCGCGAGGTCGTACTCACCGTCGGCGTAGAAGCCGGGCATCTCGGCGGTCTCGCCGCCGATGAGCGCGCAGCCGTGCGCGCGGCAGGCGTCGGCCAGACCAGAAACAATTTGCTCGATTACCGACGGCTCGATGCGCCCGCTGCCGATGTAGTCGAGAAAGTAGAGCGGACGCGCGCCTTGCACGGCGATGTCATTCACGCAATGGTTGACCAGATCCGCCGCCGCCGAGCGGTGCCGCCCAGTGGCGAACGCCACCTTCAACTTGGTGCCCACGCCGTCGGCGCTGGAGACCAGCACGGGCGACTTGAGACCCTTTAGATTGGGCCCGTAGAGCGCGCCGAAGCCGCCGATGCCCGCCAGCACCTGCGGCGTGAAGGTGCGCTTGGCCAGCGCCCCGATGCGCTTCTTGGTTTTCTCCGCGCGGTCAATATTGACCCCGGAGTCGGCGTAAGTAATAGTTTTCGTTTTCATTCCGCCCACAAATCTTCCTATTGAAACATGTTGTGAGTTCTTGCCTTCGGAAGATGCTTGATGCGTGAAAAGAACTCGGTTTCTGTTATCTCCGTGGGCCAGTCCAAATTAACTGAAAGTAGAGGGCCATCGCGGAGTGGATTTCCAGAGGCGGATGTCACTGCCTCCAGCGACACGAGCTCGGTCAAGTCTCTGGCAAAGGCCTTTGTTGGCGCCTTCATAGAATTGTACAAAGGAAGAGTAGCATTGATCAGCGGCCATAACTGCATCGACTCCTTCAGCAGCAGCTTCAATATTTCAAGTTGTCGCTCTACGATCACGCGGCGTTTCGGGGTGCGGAGACGTTGAAACAGATCAAACATCAAATTCCGGAACAGCGCCTTCTGCACGTTCACTCGGATATCGGCCAGCACGCGGCGCGATTGCTCCGCGATGCCCTTAAGCCCGAATTTCAGAAATCCAGTCAGGTCATGATCTGCTGCGCGCACGCCTGCGAGCGTCGACAGATAGCTCTCTTTTTCATCGCAATAGTAATTCGACATTGGTATCGAGCAGATCGACCGCAGTCCCGCCCGCTGCAACAATAGCGCCTCCATTGCGCGAGCCGTTCGACCGTTGCCGTCCAGAAACGGATGCATCGCAGCGATATGGTAATGCACGGCCAGAGCCTGGATTAGGGGGTCATGATCCCTGAATTCCTGCTGTATGGAACGGCATAGCTTTGCAAATACTCTCTCGCATTCCTCTCCCCCGCTTACGCCGCGATGCAAGGGAATGCTAAAAGTTACGTTTTGATCTGGACCACGCAGCCGACCCGGGGGGCGGTGATCATCATCCGCGCCTGCGATCATGCGGGCATGAATCTCAAAAATTAACGCCTGATCGATCGGTCGATCAACTGGAATCTCACGAATCCACTTATAAGCCAATTGCGCGGCACGGGCTTGTTTCTGCGACCGGGTAAAATGCTGTCCTGGGGAGTCAGCCAGCGCGGCGTCGAGCTCCTGCTCGGTGAACTCCGCGCCCTCAATGCGCGAGGTGCCCGCAACCTCCCGCTTTAGTTGCAGCTCCTGCAAATCCTCCACCCACTCGCGCTGGTATGGAACGGTCTGTAACGATAGCACCGCAGCCTTGGCTTCCGCCAAGGCAACCATTAATTGGTCCGGCTGATAGCGTAGCCAGCCTCTGGGTTCAAGGTAAGAAATATGCACGAAATAATCATACTAAATTCCAACTACAAATACCAATAATTTCCAATTTATTTCGTTATTTATTATATAGTTACAAACTTATTTTGTACATAAATTTCCATATAATTTCCAGAATGTATCCGCCCCAATTGCATCCTGATCGAAGATAAGGGCGTTGCAGTTAGCGCCGATGCAAGGCCTCCAGATTGGAGGGCGTCAGCTTGGTCGGGTAGTTGCCCGTGTAGCAGGCGGTGCAGAACTCGCCGGCCTTGTCGTTGACGGCGTTGCGCAGTCCTTCCAGCGAGAGATAGGCCAGGCTGTCGGCGCCCACGTATTCACGGATGCCATCGACGCTGTAATTGGCCGCGATCAACTCTTTCTGGTTGGGGGTATCGATGCCGTAATAGCACGGCGCGACCGTGGGCGGACAACTGATGCGCAGATGCACCTCGCGCGCGCCGCCCTCGCGCATGATGCGGACAATCTTGCGGCTGGTTGTCCCGCGCACGATGGAGTCATCCACCAGCACCACGCGCTTGCCCTCGAGCAAGCTGCGCACCGGATTGAGTTTCAGGCGCACGCCGAAGTCGCGGATGTTCTGCTCGGGCTCGATGAAGGTGCGGCCAACATAGTGATTGCGGATAAGCCCGAACTGAAAGGGCAGGCCGGATTCAGCCGCATAGCCGATGGCCGCGGCCACGCCGGAGTCCGGGACGGGAACCACCAGATCAGCGTCAGCGGGAGCCTCGCGCGCCAGTTGCCTCCCCAGAGCATCGCGCGAAGAATTCACGGAGCGGCCAAACAACATGCTGTCGGGACGCGCGAAGTAGACATGCTCGAAGATGCAGAACGAATGCTGCGCCTCGGGCGCGAAGCGGAAGCGATGCGGGCCGGCGGCGTCCACGCGAACAATTTCGCCGGGAGCAACTTCGCCGACGTACTTCGCGCTGATCAGATCGAAGGCGCAGGTCTCGGAGGCGAAGACGTAACTTTCTTCCCGGCCCAGCTCCGGGCCCAGCGGAAGATTCTCGCTGCGTGAGATCACGCCCATCACCAGCGGACGGAAGCCGCGCGGATCGCGCATCGCGAAGATGCGGTCGCCATGCAGCAGGACGATGGAGAATGCGCCTTCAATCTGCGCCAGCGACTCAGCCAGCGCCGATTCGAAGTCCTTTTTGAGCGAGCGGGCGATGAGGTGGAGAATGACTTCGGTGTCCGAGGTGGTCTGAAAGATCGAGCCGCTGTCTTCGAGTTGGCGGCGGAGCTGACGGGCGTTGGTGAGATTGCCGTTATGCGCCAGCGCGACGGTGCCTTTGTTGAAGCCGGCGATCAGAGGCTGGGCGTTGAGCAGCACAGTGTCGCCCGCCGTGGAGTAGCGGGTGTGTCCGATGGCCAGCCAGCCGCGCAACTCGCGCATCTTGTCTTCTGGAAAAACTTCGGCGACCTGTCCCATGCCCTTGTGATGCCAGATACGGCGCCCGTTGCTCGAGACAATTCCGGCGCTCTCCTGCCCGCGATGCTGCTGGGCATAAAGACCGAGGTAGGAAAGATTGGCGGCCTCCGGATGGCCATAGACGGCCATGACGCCGCACTCATCGTGAAACTTGTCGTCGTCGATCACATTCTTTTTTGCGGCTTGTTCCTGAAACATCCGTAATCTCCTTCCCCGCGGGGGGACCCACCAGAAACGTTGCAACAAACGTCTAGACGCGAACCTCTTCAATCGTAGCCGGGAAAATGTCTTCGTAGGCCGACCGCAGCGATTCCAGAGAAACGCTGAATAGTTTATGGCCTTGTTGCGAGACGACCAGCGCCTCGCCGCCCGTAACGCCGATCTCATCGGCGCGGATATTATATTGCGAAACGATGTGGTCGATCCGCGCGCGCGACTCCTTCGTCGCCGAAAGCAATATGCGCGAGGCGTCCTCGCCAAACAATAATCGGCGGGCATCATCTGCTTGATTGAGCTTGACGCTCGCGCCGACGCCGCTCGACAACGCGCACTCGGCCAGCGCCACGGCCAGGCCGCCATCGCTCAGATCATGCGCGGATTCGACCAGGCCTTCCGCAATCAGATGGCGGCAGCAGGCCTGCACGCGCTGCTCATAAGCCATCTCCACATACGGCGGCAAGCCCCACAACTCTCCTAAGATCGTTTGCGCATATTGCGACGAGCCGAAGCTCACCGCGAAACTCTCATCTGTGGTGGTTACGCCGCCCAGCACGATAATACTGCGACCGGCGTGACTGCCCGTGGGGCGGAACCACGCCGTGGCATGAGCCTCAGCCTTCTCCAGCAAGCCGACCACGCCGATCACGGGAGTGGGATAGATAGCGCGGCCTTCCGTCTCGTTATAGAAACTGACGTTGCCTCCGGTGATGGGAATTGACAGCGCCTCACAGGCCTCGGTGATGCCGTCGATGACTTCGCTGAACTGCCACAGGATCGAGGGCTTCTCCGGATTGCCGAAGTTGAGGCAGTTGGTTCCGCCAATGGGCTCGGCCCCGGTGGCGCTGACGTTGCGCGACGCCTCGGCCACGGCCAGCCGCGCGCCGCGCCTGGGATCGAGATAACAGTAGCGGCCATTGCCGTCAAGAGCCATGGCCAGCCCCTGGCCCGTCTCCTTGATGCGGATCACTCCCGCATCTCCGCCGGGACCGGTAATGGTGTTGGTGCGCACCATGCTGTCGTACTGCTCGGTGATCCAGCGCTTCGAGGAGATATTCGGTGCGGCGAGCAGACGCACCAGGTCCAGGGCCAGATCCTCTCCGCTGCGCGCATGATCGAATTGCGCCTTTACCGCGGCGGGCGGATCGAGCGGCTCCAGGCGCGACCGCGGCGCCCAGGGCCGGTCGTACACGGGAGCTTCGTCGGTAAGCGCGGTGTTGGGAATTTCGGCCACCACCTTGCCGCCCTCTTTGACGCGCATCACCGGCTCGGGAATCACCGTGCCGATCTCCACGGCATCGAGTCCCCACTTCTTGAAGATGCCGATGACTTCCTGCTCATGCCCACGCTCGGCAACCAGGAGCATGCGTTCCTGCGATTCGCTGAGCATAATCTCGTAAGCGGTCATGCCGGTCTCGCGCTGCGGCACAAGGTCCATTTCAATCTCGACGCCCACGCCGCCGCGTCCGCCCATCTCGCACGTCGAGCAGGTCAGTCCCGCCGCGCCCATGTCCTGAATGCCCAGCACGCGCCCGGAGTGCATGGCTTCGAGGCAGGCTTCCAGCAGAAGCTTCTCCAGGAACGGATCGCCCACTTGCACGTTGGGGCGCTTCTGCTGGCCGTCCGCGCCGGAGAACTGCGCCGATGCCAGCAGCGAGGCACCGTGAATGCCGTCGCGACCCGTCTTGGCGCCGACGTAGATTACGGGATTGCCCACGCCCTCCGCCTTGGCGAAGAAGAGTTCGTCCTTGCGGGCCAGACCCAGCGCGAAGGCGTTCACCAGCGGGTTGTCCTGATAGCAGGCTTCGAAGACCGTTTCGCCGCCCACGTTGGGCACGCCAAAGCAATTGCCATAATGTCCGACGCCGCCCACAACGCCGCGCAGGATGCGGCGGTTCTGGGTGATCTTCACGGGTACGCCACCTGGCAAGGAAAGCGTGCGGTCTTCGACGATGGGACCAAAACGCAGCGAGTCCATGATGGCCACGGGTCGCGCGCCCATGGTGAAGATGTCGCGTAGAATGCCCCCCACGCCAGTGGCCGCGCCCTGAAATGGCTCGACGAAGCTGGGGTGGTTGTGCGACTCCACCTTAAAGACGCAGGCCAAGCCGTGGCCGAGGTCCACCACGCCGGCGTTCTCCCCAGGGCCTTGCAGCACGCGAGCGCCGCGCGTGGGCAGCCGCTTCAGATGCATGCGCGAGCTCTTGTAGCTGCAATGCTCGCTCCACATCACGCTGAAGATGCCCAGCTCGGTGAGCGAAGGCTCACGGCCCAGCAAGGTCAGGACGCGGGAATACTCCTCCGGCGTGATCTGATGCTGCTCAATCAACTCTGGCGTGATGGTCGACAAGGGTTCTTCTGCCTTGGTAGCCACGGTGAGCGGTTTTCTCGCCGTGGGTTTTTGGTTCGCTTCGCAAAAGCCCACGGCGAGAAAACCGCTCACCGTGGCTACCCGTGCCTCGCACAAAACTTCCAATCCGCCGCCGCGGCTTAGCGGTGCGGCGCAACCGCCTCTGTAGCCTTGGGCCGCGCATACGCTCCGCTAATTGCGTTGATGGCCGATTGAAAAATGGTGCGCCCATCGGTGGAGCCGAGCAGCGCCTCGCAGGCACGCTCCGGATGCGGCATCATGCCCATCACATTGCCGCTGCGGTTGCAGATGCCGGCGATGTGATGCAGCGAACCGTTGGGGTTGGCGCGATCCGACAAGCCGCCATCCGCCTCGCAATAGCGGAAGACAATCTCCCGGCGCCGCTGCAGGGTTTCCAGCGTTTCGTCATCGACGTAGTAGTTGCCCTCGCCGTGGTTGATGGGAATGGACAACACCTGGCCGGGGCGCAGAGCGTTGGTAAAGGGCGTGTCGACATTCTCGACGCGCAGATGCACGGGGCGGCAGATGAAACGCAAGTTGCGGTTGCGCAGCATCGCGCCCTTCAACATGCCGGATTCGAGCAGGATCTGAAAGCCATTGCAGATGCCCAACACCAGCCCACCGCGCGCGGCAAACTTTTTCACCGACTCCATGATGGGCGCGAAGTGGGCGATGGCGCCCGTGCGCAGATAGTCGCCGTAGGAAAATCCGCCAGGAAGGATGATGGCGTCCGAGCGCTCGAGGTCAGTTGATTGGTGCCACAAGAATGCGGCTTGTTGCCCGAGGGCGTCCTGGACCGCATGAAAAGCGTCGTGGTCGCAGTTGCTGCCCGGAAATACCACTACCCCGAATTTCATGAGCCCCCGCGGATAGTTGAACCGATTTGAAAACGATGTCGAGTGGAGTTAAGAAGAAATTATATCACGGCGGCGAAGGATCATGCAGCGGGAAGGGAACGAGGAGGGAAAGAAAATCTAGTTGGCGGGTTTCAGTTCCAGCGTGACCTGGACTTCGTCACGGTCGTCGAAGGAGCTGACAGTTTTCTTGTCGCTGACGCCGCCCTGAAACTCGGCGTGAACTTCGTAGTCGGTGTCGCGATCCAGGCCGCGAATCACGAAGCGGCCTTCCGCTCCCGCGATGCGCGTGCGAACCTCGGAGGTTTTCTTATTCTTCAGATGCACCACCGCCTGGGCGACGCCCAGCTTCTGGTCATTTGGCCCGGCTTGCACCACCTGGCCGGAGAGGTTCTTCATGACCTGCTGCTCGCGCTTGGACGGGCCGGGAAAGGTTACGTTGGGGGTTCCGCGGTTCTGCGCAACCAGCGCCATGGGTGCAGCGAGGAAGCCAGAAGAGGCCAGCAGCGCAATGGCGCACGCCCGCGCCACTCCAGAAAACACTCCGCGACTTCCTGAGAACTCGATTTTGCGAATACTATGCATGACTGTCTACTTAGATGCTACCACGTCTCACGCAGTTGGCCTCAATAACGGTGCTTGGCAAGGACCCGCCGAAACAAGTCGGCTACTCCTTATCGTCGTCTTTGTCGTCGCCGTAAGGGTCGTCCTCGTCGTCGTCCTCATCGTCATCCTCATCCTCGTCGTCGGGATCATCCTCTTCATCATCATCATCATCAATAGCATCCTCGTCCTTGGCCAGATTGAACTCCAGCGGATTGGTGCTGATGACCTCCAGCTCGGCGGCGCAGTCGGGACAACTCACCAGTTCGCCTTCCTCGATTTCATCAGGATCGATATCAATCATCGCTTCACATTCAGGACACTGCGCCATGCGACCTCCAATCATTCCCCACACGGAAAATTTACTAGCCCCGGCATAGTTCGCTTCACACGCGACACCGCTTTCGCGGGACTCTCCGCGCACTTGCCCCAGAGTTCGCGAAGATGAGCGCCAAGGGAAATTATAGTATCGCTATCCGCGTTAGCAAGGTGAAAAGAATTGTGGAGTGCCCGCCAAGAGAACAGCATTATCGCGCGGTGTCAAGTGGGCCGCGGGGATGCGAGTATGATGAAAGAGCAGAGAAAGGCCAAACGATGAGCGCACGCGAGTATCCGGAACGGCCGCTGGTGGGCGTCGGCGCAGCCATAGTTGACGGCGTGGGCAACTCGGCGCGGGTGCTGCTGGCGCGCCGCGGTCGCGCGCCGTCGCTGGGCGAATGGTCCATTCCGGGCGGACTGGTGAAAGTCGGCGAGACGCTCGAGCAAGCCCTCATCCGCGAAGTGCGCGAAGAGACGGGCCTGCGCGTGCGGGTCATCAAGATGATCGAAGTCCTGGATCGCATTATCTATCAAGACGAGGACGGCGCGCCCATTTTGGTTGGAGATGCGATGCAGAGGATGCAAATGAAGCAGATGATGCAGAGGACCGGAGAAGAGCTTGCCGGTTCGCCTTCGTCCGCTGAGCCGCATACCGCAGCCGATCCGCGCCGCGTGCAGTATCACTACGTCATCATCGACTACGTTTGCCGCCTCGAAGAAGATTCGCTGCCAGCGCATGCCCAGGCCTCCTCGGACGCCGCCGAACTTCGCTGGGCATTACGTGAAGAGCTAAGCCAGTACTGGCTGCACCCCGCGCTGCTGCGTGTGCTTGGGAAGAGCTTAGATTGAGACTGTGGCAAAATCCAGCCAGCCGGCGCGAATCCCGAATGACACGAGAAGCAAAAAGGGGGGGTGCCTGGCCTTGCGGCTGGGCGCTCCCCCTAATCGGTATGCTGTGGAGATTTGCTGAGGCGGTCAACTCAATGGTCAAAATGATCGCCGAGCCGAACGATTAAAAGGTCGAAATCGATCCGGCTGGGCGCGACCACGAACTGAGCCACCGCTTGCAGCGGCAAACCCGGTCAGCTCAAGAGCCGAGCGCCTAAGCCTCAGCCACCTCACTAGGTCTTTTGTCTTCTGTCAACACGGACCACCTCCTTTCCTGTGTGACTGCATCGTAATGTCGGACGGCGGAGCGTGTCAAGAAAAGTTTGCGTGGAGGGAAGCCGTGTGCAAAGTGGGGCACGGCGGGCGCGGAACTTGTTCACTCCACCGAATAACAAAAGCAGATTCTTCACTGCGCTCAGGATGGCAGGCGGATGACCGGGGATGGCGGTGGGCCAAATAAAAACGCCCCGCGGGGCGGGGCGTTTGGGAAGCAATTCATGGATGACAGAGAAAACTTACTGAGCACGCTCGCCTAGACGCAGAACAAATCCAGTGGAGATGCGCGCGCCCTGCACCTTTCTGGATTCCTGGCCACGCAGCAGGAAGTAATCGAACTGAATCAAGCGGTAAGTAAACTTGCCTTCGTTGCCGATGTCCACGCCGCCGCCGGCCACCAGGCCGAAACCATTCACTCCACCGGAAAACTGGAATGAGGTGGCGGCAGTACCCACGTTGGCGATCTCTTCGTTAATGCGCGCATAACCCATCAGCACGTGGACAAACGGAGTGAACATCTTGGTGGAGCGGTCCGTGATGCGTGGGCCAATCAGAACGGTATGCACGCTGGTATCGATATCCGTATCGCCAAGAACCGTTGAAAAGGATTCCTTCCCGTACCCACCCGCGGCCTCGACAACGATGCCCAGGTGCTCATTGAGGTTTCCGGCTACGTTCACGTTCCAGCCATTGAAATTGACGCCTTCACTGCGCGAGTAGGCGTAGCCACCGAAGACCTCGCCCTTGGGCACGGACTGGGCCTTCCCAACAGCGGGGCCAACAGCGGGCAATAGCATGAGCAGTACTGCGGTTAACAACATCTTACGCATGGGTCGATCCTCCTAAGGATATCGTCAAAATTCGGTTACTGTCCGCAGGCCTCGCGTATGCCGGTAAATCCGGTTGTGCGATGACCCGCACCGCGGCTGGTATTCTGCTTCGTCAAAATTGGCCCGCACGGGGGGCCAACCGCTGGCGTACAATTACCGCCGAACGTTTGTAATGGTGGTCACGAAACTGCCGCCCAACTGCACGGACTGGGCCGGGGTGGTCCCGCTTCCTCCGACAGCAATGGTCGCGTGGATGGTTCCCACGATGGAATCGCCCACCGCAAAATCCGGACGCTTGAAATCAATGCTGACCGCTCCGCCCGTGATGGGTGCGGCGATGGTAGCCGTTACCGTGCGAGTCGGGGAAGCGCCGCTGCCTACATAGAAGAATTGGTTGACGCCAGCCGGCTGCCTGATGGTGAAGATCAGTTTGTTATCCACGAACTGTCCGTCTTTGAAAGCCATGAGAATGGCGATCAGGCTGGCTGGATTGGAGTAATCCTGGCAATGAACCTGCCCGGAGTAGGTCGGTCCAACCGAGCCGGCGATGGCGATGGTGCAACCCGCGCCTCCCACCAACTGGTTGAAGAATGCGATCTCTTCAATTTCCTCGCCCGCCGCCGCCGGATTGGGCGACTTGACCTTCAAGCCGAAGCTGGCGACATAACTTCCCGCCAAATTGGCCTGGAAGAAAGTCGGAGGTTGGGGGAACAGGAAGCCTACGCTCAACCCTGCGGACTGACTCGACTTACCCGCCGCCGAGACCACCACGGCTTTTTCACCGGCATTCAGATCCGGCACGGAGACCGTAATCCGGTACCGTCCCACTGCGCCAATCTCGGCTACCGAGGAGAGGACGCGGGCCACTGAACCGCCGATGGAAACGCTAGCGGAAACGATCGTTGTCTGTCCGCCACCGTTCTCGCCGGAGGCCAGAGTGCCAGCGGTAGCGGAAGTAAGTGTCGCTCCCATGCCGTTTACCAGGATGCTGATCGCCTCACCAGGAAGTGCGGGAAATGCCTCACCCACGAGGGTTCCATTGGCGTGAAATGCCAGCACTGAACCTGCTCCTCCGCCGTCCACGGTATAAATTCCCGGGGCAGCCGTCACCACTTGCAAAGGCTCGGCCCTGCTGATTCCGTTCTCGGTCCGCACCACAATATTCACGGACGAGCCGGGTTGAATTTCAAACGGCACCTGAGCGTTAATCTGACCGCTCGAAACCAACAGCAAGGGAGCCGGTATATTTCCAATGGTTACCGAGGTGCCTAGAAGCTGCCGGGGAAGCGGAGCGCCTGCGCTCACGGCGGAGCCCGAAGCCAGATTGCTGCCGAAGATGGAAATAATGCTGCCCGGCGCGGCGGTCCTGTCCGGAGACAAAGCCAAGCTGGCGCCATTCAAAACTTGCCCAGTAAAGATCAACGGACTGATGGGGCTGCTGGTCTCGGAGAGGCCGACGCGAACCGTGGTGGAGGCGCGTGAGGACCGCCCATCGGAAGTGATGCTGACCACATGGTCTCCTACGGGAACATCAGGAACAATCATGCGAACCATGTATTGTCCCACTTGTCCGCTTACCGCGCGGGCGGATACCACAGCTGCCGGGGTGCCGCCGATGCTGGCTGTGGGGACGAACAGCGTCGGCTGATCGCCGCCCGGTCCACCGGTTACCAGCGCGACTCCGCCTGCGGAGATCGTGGCTCCCAGGCCGGTCGTCAGTACCTGTATCTCCTGACCGATCTGCGCCGGATTGGTGCTGTTGATCAGTCTGTTGGCTGTGTTGAAAACCAAGGCCGCCCCGCCACCGGAAGAGTTGGCCGTGAACACGCCAGGCGCTGTCGGTCGAACGGTAACGAATACCGTTGCGCTCGGCTGCCCTCCCACCCAGACCGTCATTTGGGACGGGCCATTCGTGGGAGTCTCGAAAGGTACTTGCGCGTTGATCTGATTGGGAGAGACAAACAGCAGTGGGATAAAGCTATCACCGAGCAGCACGGCCGAGTTGCCGATCACCGTCGGCAGCGGGAAACTGCCCGCCTAAGCCGTGGTGTTGCCCAGGCCCTGACCAAATATCGTAATGATGCTTCCGGGCGCCGCCACATTCGTGGGGTCGGAGGCCAGGCTGGCTGCGTTCAGCACCCCGCCGCTACCGACGTTAGGCCCGCTCTGAGCTTGGGCCACGCCTACGAATAGTATTGCCGCCAAAACCGCACTCAACCATGATGGGTTGCGCATTGCTTTCTCCCTCGAAGTGGCCACGAATTTTGTCCCAAGGCCTGATTTCTCACTAGAAACACAAGTAGAGTATCCCGCTAGTCAAACACGAAGATAATGCTACTGCAACATCCCGCCAAGGCCCATTAGACCCCGATCTTCCGCGTGTAATGTATAGGTTACTAGCGTGGGGAGGAGGCAAACAGAGCCGGGGTGTCCCGGATGTCCCAACGCGGCTCGGTTTGCAAAAGACCTGTTCGCCGCGCTAGCGCGGGAAGCGCAGCGAACTGAGCATCTGTTGGAAGCTCGGCTCCCAGGCTTTGTAATCCGATTCCGGCGCGATGAAGACCACGTACCAAAGGCCTTCCGGGCGGAAGGAGGTAACGATCAAGTTTGATTCATTTTCCCCTTGTAGCGGCGAACGGCCTGTTGCGCTCACCGACATCATCTCCTGATTGTCATTGCCGCGGAACGTGCGCGGCTTGCCGACCACTTTCAAGTCGGCGTTGCTCTTTTGCAGATCGCGCACCAACTGCCCCGTGGCGGCTTCCAGAGTCAGACGACGCCCGGCCTCGGGAGTAGCCTCAAAGATGCTGATGAGCGCGCCGTAAGCCAGTGCCGGCTGCGAGTTGGGGCCGGCCTGCACCACGCCTTCCGGAGGCAGCAGCGTGATGGTCGACGTTCCTTCACCATAGACTTGCCAATTATCGGGATACTGCAGATTGAACTGTTCCGTGTTCAGCGCGCGCAGCTTTTTGGAGGGCGCGCCGGGCCGCGCTCCGTTGGTATTGGCCGCGGGAGCGGTGGGCGGGCGAACCGCCGGAGCGGGCAGTCCACCCACCCGCGCTTTGATGGTTGCGAACTCCGGGCTGTCGGACGCAAATTGCTTCGCTGCTCCCAGTGAAGGAACCAACTTGGCCACATCGTTTTTGCGGTTGCCCGGATTGGGGTGGCTCGCGAAAAACTCCGGGCCGCCGCGCCCGCCTTGCTGTTCGAGCACCGCGAAGAAGTCGGCCATCGCTTTCGGGTCGTACCCGGCATCGTAGAGAATCTGCGCGCCTTGCTCATCGGCCTGCTTCTCGGCGCCCCGTGAGAATTTCAGAAACGTGGACTGCAGCCCGAAGCCAATGCCCATCGCCGCCAATTGTCCGCCGACTCCACCGCCGGAGAGCACGCCGCCGAGGATGGCCAGCGGCGCCTGCGCCAGCATGGCTTTGGACGCCTGATTGGTGGAGTGCCGTATGGCCACGTGCGAAATTTCGTGAGCCATCACGCCCGCCAGTTGCGCTTCGTTGGCGGCGGCGATGATGGCGGTGTGAATGTAGATGGGTCCGCCGGGCAGCGCGAAGGCGTTCAGCTCTTTGTTGTTGACCAGCTTGAAGGTGTATGGAAACTTGTGTCCTGGAGCGAAGCCCACCAGCTTGCGTCCCAGCCGATTGATGTAATCATTCAACTCGGCATTATTGACCAGCTCGATTTCCTTCTCGATTTCCTTGATTGCCTCGCGACCCATCTCGATATCCTGGTCCGGCGAAAAGGAGTTGTATCCCGGCTTGATGTTTACCCGCGCCTCGGCGGGCAGCGCGGTGGTCAGCAGCATCACGCCGGCCATGAAGACCGCCACCGCCGCGCGTCCGGCGGATTCGCCCTGCGGGGGTGGATTCAGGCGAAGATGATTCCGGGTGAGTCGGGACATTGGTTCGCTCATTGGTTCGCTCCTTCGGACCCGACAACAATCGGCTGGATGCAGTTTGCCGATGGTGCGCGCGGGGCATCAATATCTTAGACCATATTTACCATCTCCAAGTTGTCCTAATTTCGTTCCCAGGCAACGGTCCGTCCGTGGCTGGGTTATACTGACGCGAGCATTTGCTGAGAGGATCGCCAGGGAATAGCCGACTATGGAATGGCATGACATCTGCGACCCGAACGACCCGGAGCTGGACCGGCTGGCCGAGCGCTACGGTTTGCACTCTCTACACATTGAAGACTGCCGTCACGGCGGGCAGAATGCCAAACTCGAAGAGCAGCCCGGCTATTTATTCGTCGTGCTGAAGCCCGTCGAGATCGGCGCGCAGGGGGAGTTGGAGTTCTCCGATCTCGATCTATTCGTTGGTCCCGATTTTCTGATCACCGTGCAGGAGTCGGCGTGCCAGCCGGTACGCACGCTACTCGATCAGTTGCACAGCGCCGCAGGCCGGCCAAGTTCCCTTCACGGGCAGCAGCCTGACCCCAGCCTGGCGCTGCGTCCGCATCACGTTCCCGCCGGAGATTCTGCATCGCGCCCCGATCAGCTTTTCTACCGCATCGCCGACGGCGTGGTGGATGCCTACCTGCCCGCCCTCGATTTTTTCTATGACCTAAGCGATTCTCTCGATGAAGAGGTTCTGCAAGACCCCTCGCCCGGCGCGCTGGACCGCATCTTCGGAGCCAAGCGCAGCCTGATCGAGCTGCGCCGCGTGCTGGCCAACACCCGCGACGTCGCCCTGCACCTGCAACACACCGAAAGCGATTTAATTGGCCGCGATCTGTGGCCCTTCCTGCGCGACATCTACGACCACGTGGCGCGCAATCTGGACACGGTCGAAGTCCAGCGCGATCTGCTCAGCGGGGCGATGGAGATCTATCTCTCCTCGCAGGCGCAGCGCACCAATCAGGTGATGAAAGTTCTGACCATCCTGGGCACCATCGCCCTGCCCGTCCTGACCATCTCCGGCATCTATGGCATGAACCTGCACGGCCTCCCCTGGGCCGACCACCCCCTCGGCGGCTGGCTGGCCATCGCCCTGATGGCCACCACCACCGCCGCCCTGCTGGCCCTGCTCAAGCGCATGGACTGGCTGTAGCTCGAGCAAGGGGTGCCCGGATCACCGGTGGCGCG
>SHUM01000026.1 GCA_009691245.1 Acidobacteriota bacterium
TAGGACCTGGGAGGGGGGAGGGCGGCGACGGCGCGGTTGATGGCGGCGACGGTCCCGTCGGTGCTGCCGTCATCGATGATGATGTGCTCGACGGCGATGCGTCCACAGGTCACTGAGGCAGCGACCGAGGCGATGCATGCGGCGATGTGGTCAGCACCATTGTAGACGGGGGTGATCACTGACACACGCGGTACGGTCATATCTGTGCATTTCATCTTATTTGATAATTCTGAGGCGTGGATGGTCTTGGGTCGTCATTGTAGTAGATCGGATGTGAATGACGAAGGTCTCGCTCCGCCTAACTCCTGTTTAGGCTGACCTGGATAAAACCGGTCCTGGTCGGCCTAAGACGAAACCGCCGGCGGCGATCAGGCACGGCAACCGCTTTGATTGTAACAACTTTCCCCATGTCCACCAACTTTCCTCCCAGTTCTAGCCCGACCGGTCAGGGTGGACTAGTTAGCTTGCTGGGATTGACCATTGTAAGCATTGTGGCCGCTGATAACAAGCTCGAACTGGTGATCCAGGTGGATGCCGCCGGAGCGAATGCTTCGATCAAGAGCGTCAATACCAGTCTGTCCGGTCTTGAAAAGACCGCCGTGTCTTCCGCGAAGGGCGCGTCCAAGGGGATCGACGGGATGAAACTGAGCATGACCAAGGCCGTCGTTGCCGGCAACGCCATCTACGATGTGGCGAAGAGAGCCGTTGCTGCCCTGAAAGACTTCACCCTCGGCGCGATTCAAACCCCAAGACGAGATGGGCAAGGCCGCTCAAAAGCTCGGCCCGACCGTGAGGGAATTTTCTGAACTGCGGGGCATAGACTAACTGTCCGGGGCGGAGCTTTCCGGGATTGAGGTCGTGCAATTGGGCACGGTGATCGGGATTCTCTCCAAGAACATGCTGGCGGCGCGACGTTCGTCGTGTGCAACGAAATTCCCGCCTGGTCCGTCAAAGGTCTGTAGTGGAGCACGCCTTTCATTTGGGTTGGCGTCTGGGGTGGCTGCGGGAGACCGGATGGCGGTTGGACAGCGGGCCAGGGGTGTGAGACTTTTGTGGCCTCTCTGGATCACGTCTCTGGATCACATCTAGGGACGGACAGCGGTTTAAGAATTTAGGTATCAGGCATAGCGTATCAGGATGGTTTCGTAGCATGACATTCACCAAGTTACTCGAGCGCGCGGGCCGCGGGCCTGCTTTCACATGGATACTGGCGACGGCTTGGCTGGCCATCGCCGCGGCGAATCTGCAAGCGCAAGCGCCCGAATTGATTTTTCACAATGGCAAGATTCTGACCGTGGACAGCAGCTTCTCGACCGCGCAGGCAGTGGCAGTAACCGGCAACAAAATTTCCGCCGTCGGCGCCAACGATGCGGTACTGGCAACCGCTGGTCCGAGCACGCAGAAGATTGACCTGAAGGGTCGCACCATGATCCCCGGCCTGGTCGACACGCATCGCCACATGTATGGCGCGGCGGAATCCTCTTACGGCGGGATGATTCCTCTCGAAGACCATCACCGCTTCCTGATTGACTGGCGCGGCGTGAAGACCAAGGATGACGTGCTGGCGCAGATCAAAGGCCTAATGGAGAAACACAAATTCGCGCCGGGTCGCTGGGTATACTTCACCAATAATGTCCAGTTCACCGGCGGCGGCGGAGAAAGCGGCAATGAAGGCGGCAATCAGCGCCAGAGCGTGCTGACGCCTCTCGAACACGCCAAGATTCTCTACGACCAGTTGAACCAATGGGAGCTCGATAAAGTTACGCCCAACAATCCCGTGCTGCTCTCGCTGGGCATCCCGGACTTCAATGGCTTCCTGCTGAATAAAGTGGCGATGGATTGGGTGATGACCAACCACGCCGACTTCGTGAAGAAGAACGGACGCTTCTGGATCGATCAAGCCGGCCGTCCAGACGGGCATCTGGAGCCGCCCGCCAGCCGCTTGGTGCTGCCTTTCACCTATGATCGCAACCCGGCGCAATTGGCCATCATGTACGAGAAGAACATGTACGAAAACCTGGCCATGGGCATGACCGCCATCGCCACGCGCATGCCCAACGATTCGAAGGCCGCCTACAAATTGCTCGAGAGCCAGGGCAAGCTCCACTGGCGCATCGGCGTGGGCGTCATCGAGGCCTTCGGTAACGGCAAGCCGCTGACCCCGGCGGTGATGAAGGAATATGCCGCGCAGATCGGCAGCGGCACCGACAAGGTGTGGGTTACCGGCGTCGGCCCCACCGCCGTTGACGGCGTCACCAGCCGCGCCTGCACGGACCAGAAACGCACCGGAACGTACACCGCCATCGATAGCTGGTTCCCTGTCGGCCAGTGCCACATGGACGCTGAATATCGCGGATCGCCGAAGCGCGCCTCCGGCATCTCGGAGAACTATTACCGCAATTGGGTGATGGCCAGCGGACGCGACGGCGTGCGCTTCGCCAACGTTCACGTCGCGGGCGATCGCGGCACGGGCCTGCTGCTCAATGCGGTCGAACAGATACAGCAGCAGTACGGCGCGAACGCGACAAAGGACTGGGCGTTTGACCATTGCGACATGGTCAATCCGCGCGACTTCCCGCGCCTGGCCAAACTGAAGATCACCGTGAGCTGTTACGTGCTGCGCTCGGTGAATAACTCCCGCAATATCGAGACCGCCTATGGCACGCAGGTGGCCAACACTTTTCCATCGCCGCTGGCCAGCATGGTAAAGGCCGGCGCGCGCGTAGTGCTGGAGAGCGACTCGAACTCCTACCTATGGGACGACCTGCGCGCCGCAGTTACGCGCAAGGATCGCAACGGCAAGGTGTGGGCGCCGCAAGAGAAAATTGATCGCCCCACGGCCCTGCGCATGTTTACCAACTGGGCCGCTGAATACGTCCTGAAGGGCGACAAAATCGGCACCATCGAGAAGGGCAAGTACGCGGATATGGTCGTTCTCGACAAGGATTACTTGACCATGCCCGAGGATGACATCGCCACCATCGCCCCGCAAGTGACGGTGATGGATGGCAAGATCGTCTACGTTCACAAGAACTTCGCCACGGAATATAATCTTCGCCCCGCGGGCGCCGTGGTTTCCTCGTATGAGGACATGGTGAAGTCGCGCCAGCCGCGCGCCAACGTCGGCGGCATGGGCGGCTAGGCGCTTGGCTCAATAATTTTTGACTTAGGGCACGGGAAACCGTGCCTTTTTTTGATGGCGTACCCTAATCAGAGCCCCGACCGCAAGGGGGGGGGCGCGTTCGCGGGTTAACACTGACCATGGAACGTGCCCCCTCCCTTGCGGTCGGGGCTCTGATACAGCATCAGTAAAAACGGGCTGGTGGCGCAACAATTTCCTGATTGACACCAACGGGTTGCGCTGCCATAATCCGCGCAGTTGGTTGGACGCGTTCGGGTGAATACCGATGGGCGGCTCGAAGTCTCCTGTACCTCGATCTCACAATGAACCAGTCAGGCTCGCAGTCTGCAAGGTGGAGGTGTCTATGCAAGGATCGATCACAGTATTAAGTCGTTATGGGTCTCGCCTCGCGGCAATAGTTTTGCTGGGGGCCATCGCGCTGGGTATCGGTAGTTCACTGTGGGCGCAAACCACGGCCACCATTCTGGGCACGGTGAAAGATCAATCCGGCGCGGTGCTGCCCGGAGCGGAGGTTACCGCCACCAACACGGAGACGGGTATCGCTCGCGTAACCGCGGCAGGCGCGCGCGGCGAATTCCGCCTCTCCGCGATGACCGTGGGAAGTTACAACGTACATGCCGGCATGACCGGCTTCCAGTCCGAATTGCGCAGCGGCATCACGCTGTCCATCGGCCGCGAGGCCGTAGTGGACTTCACGCTCTCAGTCGGCAACGTCTCCGAGCAAGTAACGGTTACCGGCGAAGCGCCGCTGATTGAGACGACCACGGCGACGGTCAGCGGCCTGATCGATCCCAAGCAGATGCGCGAGATTCCGCTGAACGCGCGCAGCTTCATCGAGCTGGTGCCCCTGCAGGCCGGCGCCGTCTATTCGGAGTCAGCCGAGCGCTCTGCCTCGAAGGGTTTTGGCGTGAAGGTATCCATCAGCGGCACGCGCTACAACGGCAACGCTTTCCTGCTCGATGGCGCCAATATCAATGATATGGCGGGCAGCGCGGGCAGCGCCGCCGGGACCCTGGCCGGCGTGGAAACCGTGCGCGAATTCAAGATCATCACCAACGCCTTCGACGCCGAGTACGGCAACCATGTGGGCGGCGTAGTCAGCGCCATCACCAAGTCCGGCACCAACACCCTGCACGGGTCGCTATTTGAGTTCTTCCGCAACGACGTGCTGGACGCTCCCGATTTCGATGACAACCGTCTGACCGCCGGCAAGAAGCCTCCCTTCCGCCGCAACCAATATGGCGGCGCGATTGGCGGCCCGGTAAAGCAAAACTCCATCTTCTTCTTCGCCAGCTATGAGGCGCTGCGCGAATCGCTGGGCACGCCGGGCGACTATATAGTGCCGGGGCCGGAGCTTCGTCAAGGCTGCGTGCCGACAATTTCCGGTGCCAGCCCCAACGTGGCTCGGACCGGCTATAATTGCTACAACGCCGCAGGAACAGCGACCGTGGTTCCCTTAACCGGAGCGTTGAACGGCGTGGTAAATCCCAGCACTCGGTCGTTCATGGACATGTATCCGGCGGCCAATACTCCCTGCTCGGCAAATTGCTTCACGGGAAATTCGTTCTGGTCAGCCAACGGGACCGGGACCTTTACGCGCGCGGAATCGCGCACCACCAATCAGGATTTCATTACTGGCCGCGGCGACGTGCGCCTCTCTGACGCAGACAGCTTCTTCTTCCGCTACACACAGGATATTGCGGACGTGACGGAGCCTAATTTTGAAACGGCGGAGGTCTCCAGCACCCACAACCGCTACATCACGATGGAAGAGACGCACATCTTTTCGCCCACCCTGCTGGGCCGCACCCACTTTTCGTTTGTGCGGACACCCATGGGCCTGAAGGATGTGAGTTCAAAGTCTCTGGGACTGGCCGATTACGAGTTGCTGGCTTGCGCCACCTGCACCGGCTTCACCAACAGTTTCACCGGCAACGACGTTCCCGGCGCGCTGGTTCCCGGCCTGATCACCTCCACCGGAGGCGACAGCACTAATCCGAAGGTGCATAACTTGAACACCTTCCAGTTTCAAGAGGGAATCACGTATAGCGTCGGACGCCACAGCTTGAAGTTCGGCGGCAGTTTCCAGCGGAACCAATTCAACCAGCGCTCGGACTTTTTCTCCGGCGGCAGCTTCAACTTCAGCTCCATCGACGACTTCATCCGAGCAAACGTAAATAGCTTCAGCGTCACCTCGCCGGGCTCGGACAACAATCGCGGCTGGCGGATGAACCTGATGGGGATGTACCTCCAGGATGACATCAGCCTGCGTCCCGGCCTGACTCTCAACGTGGGACTGCGCTACGAGTTCATCACCACGCCGTGGGAAGTGAACGGCAAGGTGGCGCAGATCCGCCGTCTGGACGAAGCCCACTTCTACACTGTGCGGTCAGACCAGACTGATATCGGGGATCCCTTTTTCCTGAATCCTTCGCTGAAGAACTTTGCCCCGCGCATCGGCGTGGCCTGGGCTCCCTTTGCCGGCGGCAAGACCGCCATCCGCGCCGGCGGCGGAATCTTTCATGAACAACTGACTCAGGGCCTCTTTCAGACCGGAGGGGTTCGCCTGGCGCCGTTCTACTCGGCCGCCGTGGTAAGCACCACCGCGCTCCCGGCGGGCTGCCCGCCAATTGCCTTTCCGGACGCCTACCAGAGTCAGGGCAGCATCTTATCAAGATGCGGCGGCAAACCGCAGGCCGACGCGTTCCAGTGGGATGCCGATCAGCCGACGGTGTACAAGTTCAGCACCACGATCCAGCAGGAGTTGTTCCCCAACACCACGCTGGAAGTGGGTTACGCGGGCACGCGCGGAGTTCACAACACGCGTGGCAACATGCTCCTGAACACCACGCCGGTGAATGAAGTGCCCGCGCTGGGCGGCAGGTTTATCTTTGTGGAACAGCCCTTGCCGAATTCCAATTGGGACCGCATGCGCTGGCGCATGACCGACGGAACTTCCTGGTACAACGCGTTGCTGGTAACGGTCAGCAAGCGGTTCAGCCAGGGATTTCAGGTGGGGAGTTCCTACACCTTCTCGAAGTCGCTGGATGATAGCTCCACCTTCTCGGGCGGCTCCGACTTCGGCGGCCAGGACACCCTGGGCGTCCGCAGGCAGCACTGGAAGGGCCGCTCGGCCTTCGACGTCAGCCAAAGCTGGAGCACCAATTTCCAATATGAATTGCCCGGCAAAGAGATTTCCGGCATCGCGGGGAAAATCTTGGGCGGATGGAACATCGGCGGCGTCCTGCGCGCCTACAGCGGCAATCCGGTAACGCCGAGCGCCACGCGATCGGCATTGAACCGACTGGGCACAGGAGCCCTGACCGGCAATGGCGGAACAACCACCTGCACGGCCGCCCAGCGAACCGCGGGTTGCGTAACCAATGCCATCACCTATGTGGCGGGCAGCACCGTGAATCTGGCTCCGGGCGTTACCCGCCTGGCGATCAATCCCGGCAGCCGCACCCAGTACATCAATCCAGCGGAGCTTGCCTGGCCGGGAAGCTTCCAGAATGGCTCGGCTCCGCTCAACTATCCGGGCGCGGGAAAGGATGGCGCGGCGGGCGGCTTGGTGGCCATTGGAAACATCGGAAGAAATGTCATCACGGTTCCCGGGAACTTCAATCTGGACCTCTCTCTGCGCAAGGACACCGCGATGCCCATGCTGGGCGAGCAGGGCAAGATGGAGTTCCGCTTTGAACTGTTCAACGCTCCGAATCATACGCGGCTGGGGTTGCCCGGCATCGCGCTATTCAACAACCGCGGCGAGCCGAACGTCAATGCGGGCATCATCTCCGATTCGCGCGGCAACTCGCGGCAGATGCAGCTTTCGCTGCGCATGGTGTTCTAAGCCAGTTTTTCCAGATGGTGTATCAGAGCCCCCGACCGCCAGGGAGGGGGCACGTCGCATGGCACGTAATAATCGGCCAGCGTGCCCCCTCCCTGGCGGTCGGGGCTCTGATTAGGTCACAGCACCAATAAAAAGGCTCTGGGCCAGCGCACCTTCGCCAATGCCATCCAATTTTTTCTCAATTGACATCAACCAGTTGCGCTGCCATAATCCGCCCAACTAATGAAAGCACAGACTTGGCTCACAATCGCATCCGGTTCTTGTGCCGCGGCTTTCGGCATGCAGGCCAACCGCCGATCCCAAGGAGGGATGTCCATGAATTTCAGCAAGCGAAGGATCAACATTTCAAATCGACTCGGCGGAATTTTGCCACTGGGTTTGGCGTTGATTCTAACAGCGATAACCCTACCAGCGGCGCTGTGGGCGCAGAGCACCACCGGCACCATCCTGGGCACAGCGAAGGATCAGACCGGGGCTGTGCTGCCCGGCGTCAGCATTAACATTCGCAATGTGGAGACGGGCATCACACGCGCCTCCGTTACCGGCGACCGCGGCGAGTACCGCGTCCCGGCTCTGGGCGTGGGTATCTATGAAGTGCAGGCAGAGCTGGCCGGCTTCCAGCGCGCCGTGCGCCAGGGCATCACGCTCACCGTGGGCCGCGAAGCCGTTGTGGATTTGACCATGAATGTCGGCGACGTATCCGAGCAGGTAACCGTAATTGGCGAAGCGCCACTAATCGAGACGACTTCGGCCTCCGTGGGCGGCGTGGTTGATTCGCAGCAGATTCGCGACATCCCGCTCAACGCGCGCAGCTTCATCGAACTGGTCCCGTTGCAAGCGGGCGCGGTGCTGAGCGAGACGGGCGGCACCGGCTCCATCTTCGGCTTCGGCAAGAAGCTCTCCATCGCGGGGACGCGCTACACGTCGAACAGCTTCCTGCTGGATGGCGCGGACATCAATGACGCCTCGGGAACTTCCGGCAGCGTTGCGGGCACCATGGCGGGCATCGAGACGGTGCGCGAATTCAAGGTCATCACCAACGCCTACGACGCCGAGTATGGTCGCCATACCGGCGGCGTGATCAGCGCGGTTACCAAGTCGGGAACCAATGATACACATGGATCGCTGTTCGAGTTTCTGCGCAATGACAATCTCGACGCTCCACGCTGGGAAGACAATAAGTCCTCCAACGGACGACCGGAGTTCCGCCGCAATCAGTTCGGCGGCTCGCTCGGCGGACCTCTCATCAAAGACCAGACTTTCTACTTCACCAGCTATGAAGGCTTGCGCGAAGACAAAGGAATCACCGAAACCTATACCGTGCCCGGAGCCGCCATGCGCGCTCGCGCGGCGAATCCCGCGATTCGTCCGTATCTCGATGCCTGGCCGGCGCCGACTCAAGCCGACCTGGACGCCAATCAGGCGTTCCGCATCGTCGGCATTCCGCGTCCCACCGCGCAGGACTTCGTTACCGGCCGCGTGGACCATCGCATCTCCGACTCCGACTCGGTCTTCATGCGCTTCAATCATGACAACTCGGATCGCCAAGACTTCCGCATGACCACCGCACAGCTCTCGAACAGCAAGAATTATTTCACCACCATCGAAGAGACGCATATCTTCTCGCCAGCTTTTCTTGGCCGCACACATCTCTCGCTGAACCGCACCGATTTCGGCGCCGCCGACGCCAAGATCGACGGCTTCACCTATCCCAAGTTCAGCTTCTCGGACGTGGAGGATGTTCCCGGCAACATCGGCATCACCGGCGGATTCGCCAGTTGGGGCGGCTCCAGCACCAACCCGCGCTACAACAAGCAGACCACCTGGCAGATGAAAGAAGACCTGTTCTGGACCGCGGGCCGCAACTCCTTCAAGTTCGGCGGGCAGTGGGAAACGATTCTATACAACATGCGCTCGGACTTTCACAGCGCGGGCACCTTTACCTTCGCCAATGCCAATGACTTTCTGAATAACGTGGTCTCCAACGTAACCTTCACGCGGCCCGGCTCGCAGTCGCATCGCAGTTGGAAACAGTATCTGGCGGGCCTGTATTTGCAGGACGATGTGCAGCTTCGCCAGGGTCTCACGCTGAATCTGGGCGTGCGCTATGAATTTATCTCCGTACCGGAAGAGCGTTATGGCCGCTCGGCGACGATCCGCGATATTTCGCCGGCGAATCTGGCCGTGGTAACTCCGGCGCAGACCGACCCGGGCCCGATGTTTGAGAATCCTTCGCTCAAGAACATTGCTCCCCGCGTGGGAATCGCGTGGGATGTGTTTGGCAGCGGCAAGACTTCTGTCCGCGCCGGCGTTGGCGTGTTCCACGATCAACTGCTAGCCATGTATTGGCTGGTGCCGGGAAACCGCGTGTTCCCCTACTACTCCGTGTCGGAGGCCTTCTCCGGCCCCGGCCAGCCGGCGATCGACTTCCCCAATATGTTCTTCACTCAAAAGAATATTCTCCTGGGACAAGGGGACCGTCTGGGCCCACAAGTGGACGGTATCGAATACTACAGCGCGCAGCCGGCGGTTTATAAGTGGAACTTCGACATCAATCAACAGTTGGCCAAGGACACGACTATTGATATCGGCTACACGGGCACGCGCTCCACGCATCTGATGCGCGGCAACCTGCAACTGAACACCACTCCCGCCCAGGTGCGCAACGGGCGCACGTATATTCTCACCGAGCCGATTCCCGGCGGCACCGCGCTGCGCTTCCAGTTGCCCAACAATGCGTTCTTCAACCGCTTCCGGTGGCGCATCTATGACGGCACGTCGGATTACCACGGCCTGCGCATGTCGCTCAACAAACGCTTCAGCAACTCGTTTCAGTTTTCGTCTTCCTACACCTGGGCTCGCTCGGTTGACGATGGTTCCGCCTTCCTCGGCTCCGGCGATTACACCAATGACCGCCAACCGTATCGCACCGGCAAAGAGCGCGCGCTTTCGGCATTCGACATTCGCCACAGCCTGAACGGCAACGTGGTCTGGGATCTACCCGGCAGCCAGCTTAGCGGAGTTACGGGAGCGATCCTCGGCGGATGGAGCATCTCCAGCATCGTGCGCATGAATACGGGCAGCCCCAACAGCATCATCGCCGACCGGCCGCGCCTGGGGACCGCGCAGATGGTCTTTGTGGACGGCCCCAGCGTCGAGCCTGTGGCGGGCGGCAATCTCAATGCGGCAACGGGGAACCCCGATGCTTACGTGGACATGTCGCAGTACACCACGCGCGCCCTGCTTTCCCTTAATGACCCGGAGCGGTACGTGCTGGGCAGCGTCGGCCCCAATACGCTGATCGGACCCGGCATTGTCAACGCCGACTTCAGTTTCTCGAAGAACGCGCAGCTTCCGAAGCTGAGTGAAAACGCGAGCCTGGAGTTCCGGATTGAATTGTTCAACATCGCCAATCACCCGAACTTTTCAGACCCTGACTCAAACCTGTTTGACCAAAACGGCGTGGCGCGCGCCACCGCGGGCAAGATTACCGCCACACGCGAGTCCACGCAATCGCGCCAGGTGCAACTCGGCGTGCGCTTTGCATTTTAGAAACGATCTGGCCAGGGACGCTCGTCTCGTAACGGGGACGCTCGGGACGAATGGGACGGCTTGGCCACGGTGAATGGTTTTCTCGCTGCGGGGTTTTGATCGTGGACTTGAACGTCCACGCAAAACCCCACGGCGAGAAATAGCTCACCGTGGCTACCAAGGCGGAGGAAATCGCAAGAGGAGGACTTATGAGATTGGCAACGACTTGGCTTACGCGCTTGGCGGCGATCTTCGTAGTCGGCTTGACCTGCGCGCAGGCGCAGACGGCGGACACAATTTTCTTCAATGGGAAAATAGTCACCGTGGACAACAGTTTTTCCATCGCGCAGGGCGTGGCGGTGGCGGGCAACAAGATCACGGCTGTCGGCACCAACGAGCAAGTGCTGGCGCTGGCCGGGCCGAACACGCAGAAGATCGACCTCAAGGGCCGCACCATGATTCCCGGCCTGGTC
This sequence comes from Acidobacteriota bacterium, assembly GCA_009691245.1. Lineage (NCBI taxonomy): Bacteria > Pseudomonadati > Acidobacteriota > Acidobacteriota bacterium. The sequence continues at coordinate 10,997 of SHUM01000026.1, forward strand.
GATACGCATCGCCACATGTACAGCTACGCCGAAGGTTCCTATGGCGGGCTGGCGACGGCCGAGGAGCGTCGGCGTTACCCCATCGACTGGCGCGGCGTCTCCAGCAAGGAGGATGTGCTCAACCAGATTCGCAATTCCATGGCCCGCTACAAACCGGCCAAGGGTCAGTGGATGTATTTCACCCACATCTTTTCCGGCGACATGACCACGGAGCAGGCCAAGATTCTCTACGACGAGTTGAATCAGTGGGAGCTTGAGAAAGTCGCGCCGGACAATCCCATCGCCCTGTCGATGGGCATCCCGGACTTCAACGGCCTGCTGGCCAACAAGATGGCGATGGACATTCTGATGGCCAAGCACGGCGATCAGATTCGCAAGTACGGCCGCTTCTGGGTGGACCAGGCCGGTCGTCCCGACGGGCACCTTGAGCCGCCCGCCAGCCGCCTGATTCTGCCCTACACCTATGACCGCAAGCCAGAGGTTCTCGCCAGGATGTACAAGGCGGACGCCGACGAAATTGCCTCGATGGGCATCACCACGCTGGCCACCCGCCTGCCCAAGGACGCCGAGAACGCGTACCGCTATCTGCGCGATCGCAATCAACTGACGCTGCGCATCGGCCAGGGCGTGATCGAATCGTTCGGCGAGCTGGACCCGGCCAAGGGCCAACTGGCTTCGTTGAAAGGCAAAGTCGGCAGTGGTGATGATTGGCTGTGGATCACTGGCATCGGCCCCACCGCGATTGACGGCTCCACGACGCGCGCCTGCACTGATCAGAAGCGCACCGGCGGAGCGTTTGGCGCGCTCGACGGCTGGTTCCCCGTGGGCCAGTGCCACAATGACATCGAGTATCGAGGGTCGCCCAAACGCAGCGGACCGATCCAGGGCAACTACTACCGCGACTGGACCATGGAGAGCGGCAAGAACGGCATCCGCTTCGCCAATGTGCATGTGGCGGGCGACCGCGGCGTCGGCGGGCTGCTCAACATCATGGAGCAGATTCAGCAGCAGTATGGCCCCGACGCCACCAAGGACTGGGCCATGGACCACTGCGACATGGTCAACCCCAAGGACTTCGCGCGGCTGGGCAAGATGAAGGTCTTCATGAGCTGCTACATCCGGTTGAATCGCCTGCCCGCGATGGCGAAATCCTACGGCGAGCAGATGGCCAACACCTTTCACGCGCCGGTCAAGAGTATGCTGGACGCGGGCGCGCGCGTAGTCTTTGAGACCGACAGCGGCGTCTACATCTGGGAGCACATGGAAGACTTCGTCGTGCGCAAGGACAGCAAGGGCAAGGTCTGGGGACCGCAGGAGCGCGTGGACCATGCCACGATTCTGAAGATGACCACCAGTTGGGCCAGTGCGTATGTCCTGAAAGCGGACAAGGTTGGCACCATCGAGAAAGGCAAGCTGGCCGACTTGCTAGTGCTGGACCGCGATTTCCTCACCATCCCCGACGAACAGATCAGCGAAGTGACGCCGCTGGTCACTATGGTGGATGGCAAAATCGCCTTTGTGCATAGCACTTTTTCAAATGAGTACAATCTGAAGCCGGCCAACGCGACCGTCAGCAGCTATCCCGAACTGGTGAAGAAGCGTCCCGAGCGCGTGCTGGGCGTCAATACCGGCGGGTAGCCAGACTAGAAAGTTTTAACAGAGCCGCGACCGTCCGGCGTCAGGGCATGACTTCAGTCGTGCCCTGACGCGGACTTGTAGGCGCAACAAATTTCGATACTCAATACGTAATGTCTAAGCGATTAATTTTTCTGAAGAGGGAGATTCAAGCGATGAACGTACGAACAAGATTTCTGGTGTGGCTGATGCTGTTCGCCGCGCCCGCGTGGCTGGCCCTGGCTTGGTTGCCTACACAATTGAATGCGCAGGCTCCGGACATGATCCTGCACAACGGCAAAGTACTTACCGTGGACAACAACTTTACAACGGTGCAGGCGGTTTCCATCTCCGGCAACAAGTTCACCATGACCGGCACCAATGAAGCTGTGCTGGCGACGGCCGGTCCCAACACGCAGAAGATTGATCTGAAGGGCCGCACGGTTACGCCCGGACTGGTCGACACGCATCGCCACATGTACGCCTACTCGGAAGGCGCCTACGGCGGTTACCACACCTCGGAAGAGTTGCGCCGCTTCCCGGTCGATTGGACGGGCGTGCGCACCAAGCAGGATGTGCTCAATCAGGTGAGCAACTTGATGGCGCGCTACAAGTTCAAGCCCGGCGAGTGGATTTACATGGTCAACGGCGTGTCCTTCATGAGCAACGACGCCTCGCCCATCGCCCTCGCGCAGATTCTCTATGACGACTTGAACGCCGATGATCTGGCCAAGATTACGCCCGACAATCCGGTGCTGATGTCCATGGGCATCCCGGATTTCAACGGCTTCCTGCTGAATCGCAAGGCGCTCGATTGGGTGATGACCAACCACGGCGACTATGTGCGCAAGAACGGTCGCTTCTGGATCGGCTCAAACGGCCAGCCCGACGGACACCTCGAGCCGCCGGCCAGCCGCATCGTGCTGCCCTTCACCTACGAACGCTCGGCGGTGGTGCTGGGCGAAATTTACAAGCGCGACATGGCTGAGGCCGCCAGCATGGGCCTAACGTCGATCGCGACGCGCATGCCCAAGGATGCGCTGGCCGCGTATCGCAAGCTGGAGTCGGATGGCAAGCTCACTTACCGCATTGGCTACGGCGTGATCGAGGCCTTCGGCAACACCGACCTCGATAAGCAGGACTTGAAGTCGCTGGCGGCGCAGGTGGGCAAGGGCACCGAAAAAATCTGGATGACCGGCGCGGGCCCCACGGCCATTGACGGCGCCAGTTCGCGGCAGTGCACCAATCAGAAGCGCACCGGAACATTCACACCGATTGACGGCTGGTTCCCCACCGGGCAGTGCCACACCGACATCGAATATCGCGGCGCGGCCAAGCGCGCGGCGCCCATCCAGAAAAACTATTTCGGCGACTGGATCATGGCCAGCGGCCGCGACGGCGTGCGCTTCGCCAACACTCACGTGGCCGGCGACCGCGCCAACGCCAGCATGATCTCCTTCATGGAAAAGTTGCAGGCGCAGTACGGCAAGGACTCGACCAAGAACTGGGCGCTCGATCACTGCGGCATGGTTGATCCGAAAGACTTCGCGCGCATGGGCAAGGTGGGTGTCACCGTCAGTTGCTACGTGATGCTCTCGGTGAACGGCGCGTCCAATATGGAACGGGCCTACGGCACACAAGTGGCCAATACTTTTCCATCGCCGCTGAACAGCATGTTGAAGGCCGGCGTGAAAGTGGTGCTGGAGAGCGACTCGGGTTCGTTCCTGTGGGAAGACATCCGCACCGCCGTAACGCGCAAAGACCGCGCCGGCAAAGTGTGGGGCCCGCAGGACAAGGTGGATCGGCCGACTGCGCTGCGCATGATCACGCGCTGGGCCGGCGACTACTTCCTGCGCGGCGAGCAGATTGGCTCCATCGAGAAGGGCAAGTCCGCCGACCTGGTCATCCTCGACAAAGATTACATGACCATTCCGGAAGACGACATCGGCAGCATTCGCCCGCTGGCGACCGTCTTCGACGGCAAGATCATCTTTGTCCAGCCCAGCTTCTCGACGGAGTACAACCTGAAACCCGCCGGCGCGTTGGTGACCACCTACGAAGACCTGGTGAAAACACGCAAACCCCGCTCCGGCGCCAGCACCGGCGGGTAAACCCAAATCGTCGTCATCCCGAGCCAGAAAGGGCGAGGGACCTGCTTTTTCTTCCATGCCCCCGCGCCTGATCCCGGCGCGGGGGTTTTGTTTCCACAGCCATTACCATTGAATTAACAGTTCATTGCATTGAGCCATTCCCCAGCCCCGCAGTGGCATAATCCGTACGAGGGGTCATGCTGACAATCAAGCCCAAGGACAAGTCGAGCGTATCCGCGCGGGTGTTCCTGTTTCTCTTCGGATCACCATTCGTGGGGGGCGGCCTCGTCGCGTTTTACGCTATGGCGAAGGGGCTCCAGAAGCCCGAATGGACAGCGCGGCAGGTCGTTCTACCCGGCATCATGGGGGTTCTTTTTTTGGGCGTTGGCCTGCTCCTGGTGTGGGCCGCATTGTTCGGATCGAAAAAAGTTTCGGAGGAAGATAAGCGGCGCGCGAACGCGCCGGATCAGCCGTGGAGGTGGCGCGAGGATTGGGCGCAGGGCCGCGTGAACAGCACGACGCGCTCGACGCAGAATGGCATCTGGTTTTTCGCCATCTTCTGGAACCTGGTCAGCGCACCGGTTTGGTTCTTTGTTCCGGAGGAAGCGGAGAAGAATCCGCTGGCGCTGATAGGCCTGCTATTCCCGCTCATCGGCGTGGGCCTGCTGACGTGGGCAGTGCGGATCACTATGCGCGCGCGCCGCTTCGGCGCGACATGGTTCGAGATGTCGCCGCTGCCCGCCGTACCCGGCAGTTATGTCGTCGGCACGATCCACGCGCGATTCTCCACTCCCCCATCGCAGGGCGTGATGCCGCGGCTGAGTTGCCTGAGCCGGACTTTCTCCGGAACTGGCGATGATCGCAATACCAACGAGACCATTCTCTGGCGCGAAGAGCGCAATCTTCCGGTGAATGAAGTGATGCTCGCCGGCGGCGAAGCCTCCATCCCAGTGCGCTTCACGCTGCCCGCCGACGCGCTGGTGACCACGGTCACGAGTGAGCAGGAAGCGGGGATCTTCTGGTCGCTCACCGCCGATGCCAGCCTCGCCGGAATCGACTATCAGGATGATTTCGAGATTCCCGTTTACAAGACGGGCGCCGCGCCTATTGCAGATGCGACTGAGTCAGGACCGGTCTTCGCCTCCGACCGCGCGCCGCAATCCGACCCAGCTTCATTCGCCGCGCCGCGCGAAGTGTCGCTCGCGGAATTAGCGCAGTCCGGCACCCACGTCCGTCCCGCCGCCGAGGGTACGGAGTATTGCTTCGCCGCCGCGCGCAATATCTCCTTCGCTTTTGGCCTGACGGTCTTTACGGTCATCTGGACGGGCGCGCTGGCGATGCAGATTGTCTTGAAATTTCCCTGGTTCTTCCGTGTGATAACCGGGGTTTTTGAGCTATTGCTGATCCTCATCATGATTGATTTGTGGCTTGGCACAACGACGCTTACGGTAGGCGGCGGTATGGTCCGAACGCTGCGCACGGTGCTGGGACTGGGATGGCGCAACGCAATTCCTTTCGAGAACATCACCAAGTTTGACCTGCACATCAACATGCAGACCAGCGGACGCCGTGGCACTCCCTACTATGCGCTGCGAGCCACTCTGCTGAACGGTCGCCACCGCACGCTGGTCAGCGGCATCCGCGATAAACGCCAGGCCGAGTGGCTCGCCGCTCAGATGCGCTCCGCTATCGGCCTGCGCTCGGAGTAATCGCCGTGAAGCGCCAGGCTTCTCGCCGCGGCACCCCTTTCGCCGTGGCGCTTACCGATGCGCTAAATTCCTTCCTGTTCTATGCTAGAATGCTTTCGATTCCAGCAATTGCTCTGTCCAGCCATCTTTCGATCGGCGTCTGGTATCTGACTAGGCGTGCGCTTGTGCAATCTGGCCCTCGGAAAAGACAGTTTCTGGTCTGAATAATTTCAATTGGACTGCTTCAAGCAGGAGGAAAATCAATGCGCAAGTCTGCAACACTTCTGGCCCTGGCGCTGATGGCGCTCGCCGTTCCGGCGATGCTCCACGCGCAGGCGCCTGACACAATTCTTCACAATGGCAAGGTGCTGACGGTGGACAACGCGTTCACCATCGTTCAGGCCGTGGCCATCACCGGCAACAAGATCAGCTTGACCGGCACCAACGAAGCGGTGCTGGCCACCGCTGGTCCCAACACGCAGAAAATTGATCTGAAGGGCCGCACCGTGGTCCCTGGTCTTGTGGACACGCACCGCCACATGTACGGAGCGGCGGAAGGCACCTACGGCGGTACGCTGAACGATCACGATCTGCGCCGCTATCCTGTGGACTGGTCCGCTGTGCGCACCAAGGAAGATGTGCTCAACCAGGTCCGCGGCGTCATGGCCAAGTATCCCTTCAAGAAGGGCGAGTGGATCTACCTGAACAACCGCGTCTCGTTCATGGGAGAGGGCGACGCCAACTCGGCGAACTACGCCAAGATCCTCTATGACCAGTTGAACGCCGATGAGCTCGACAAAGTAACGCCAGACAATCCGGTGCTGATGTCGCTGGGCATCCCGGACTTCAACGGCTTCCTGCTGAATCGCGTGGCGCTCGACTGGGTCATGAAGAATCACGGCCAGTTCGTGAAGGAAAATGGCCGCTTCTGGATTGGCGCCAACGGCGCTCCCGACGGGCACCTGGAGCCGCCCGCCAGCCGCATCGTGTTGCCCTTCACTTACGACCGCAAGGCGGAGATACTCGCGCCGCTTTACGAGAAGAACATGAACGAGCATCTTTCCATGGGCATGACCACCATCTCCACGCGCATGCCGCAGGATTCGCTGCGCGCCTATCAATTGCTTGAAAAGCAGGGCAAGCTGAACTGGCGCATCGGCTACGGCGACATCGAGACCTTCGGCAACACGGATGTCTCCAAGCCCGGCTCGCTGAAGGCCAAGGCGGCGGAGATCGGCACGGGCACGGAAAGAATCTGGCTGACCGGCGTTGGCCCCACGGCCATCGACGGCGTTACCAGCCGCGCCTGCACCGATCAAAAGCGCACCGGCACATACACCCCCATCGATAGCTGGTTCCCCTCCGGCCAGTGCCATACCGACATCGAGTATCGCGGCTCGCCGAAACGCTCTGCCAACATCAGCAAGAATTATTATCGTGATTGGGTGATGGCCAGCGGACGCGACGGCGTGCGCTTCGGCAACACGCACGTGGCCGGCGATCGCGCGCAAGGCAACATGCTCAACTTCATGGAAGCCATTCAGCAGCAATATGGTCCGAACGCCACCAAGAACTGGGGCCTGGATCACTGCGACATGGTCAACCCCAAGGACTTCGCGCGCATCGGGCGCATGAAGGTCTTCATGAGCTGCTACGTGCTGATCTCGATCCGTGAATCGAAGGATGTGGAGCGCGCTTACGGCACGCAGATCGCCAACACCATGCCCTCACCGCTGAACAGCATGATGAAGGCCGGCGGACGCGTGGTGCTGGAGTCCGACAGCGCCAGCTACATCTGGGATGACATCCGCGCCGCCGTTACGCGCAAGGACGCCAATGGCAAGGTCTGGGCGCCGCAAGAGCGTGTGGACCGTGCCAGCGCGCTGCGCATGATCACCCAATGGGCCGCCGAGTATGTGTTGAAGGGCGACAAGCTCGGCAGCATCGAAAAGGGCAAGACCGCCGATCTACTGGTGCTCGATAAGGATTACATGACGATACCGGAAGACGACATCGTCAAAATCCAGCCGCAGATCACCTTCTTCGACGGCAAGCCCGTGTTCGTCCACACCAACTACGCCAACGAAAACAACTACAAGCCCGCGGGCGCGGTCATCTCCACCTACGACGACCTGAAGAAAGCCCGCACCCCGCGCGCCGGCGTTTCCACCGGCGGCTAGTCGGCGGCTAGTCGTTAACAACAATTACGCAACTTGAGTGAGGCGGGCAGCCAATGCCCGCCTCATTTTTTTGTGTTACTATGCCCGGCATGACTCACCTACAAGAAGAATTATCACGCCGTGGATTTCTGAAAGGTGCACTCGCGGCGGGAGCCAGTCCCTTGCTAGCTGCTGGGCTAACCGAAGCCAGAATTTTAAGGCAGGGGCAGCCTGTTGCAACACTCGCGACGAGCGGTGAGCTCACACGGCTGAGTATTCGCGAGGCCAGCGAGTTGCTGCGGAAGAAGAAGGTTTCGCCGGTTGAGCTAACCAAGGAGTGCCTCGCCAGAATCGAGCGCTACAATCCCGCGCTGAATGCTTTCATCACGGTCACAGCGGAGTCGGCTTTGGCAGAAGCTCGCGCCGCCGAAGCGGAAATCCAGCGAGGGAGATGGCGGGGTCCGTTGCATGGGATACCCATTGCGTTGAAGGATTTGTTTGATACCAAGGGGGTACGAACAACTGCCGCAAGTGAATTATTCAAGGACCGAATTCCCACCGAAGATGCTGAAGTGGTGCGCCGTCTCAAAGCCGCTGGCGCAGTGTTTCTCGGCAAGCAGAACATGCACGAATTCGCCTACGGCTCTACCTCCGTTTTTAGTTATTTCGGTGCAGTGCACAATCCTTGGCATCTGGAATATATGGCCGGCGGTTCGTCCGGGGGCTCTGCTGCGGCCGTTTCGGCCGAGCTTTGCTTTGGGGCGCTTGGATCAGACACCGGAGGTTCTATTCGCGGTCCAGCCGCATGCTGCGGCATCGTTGGACTAAAACCGACCTATGGGCTGGTCAGCACTCGTGGGGCAATTCCCCTTTCTTGGTCGCGAGATCATGTCGGGCCGTTGACTCGTCACGTTGCTGACGCAGCGATCATGCTTCAGGCTATCGCCGGTTACGATCCAGAGGAAGTGACAAGTGTACATATGGACCTGCCCAAATACTCTTCAGGATTAGGGGCCAAGACTTCCACTCTGCGTCTGGGAGTACCCCGCGATTTTTTCTACGCGGGCTTGAATCCCGAAATCGAAGCTTCCGTCAAACAGGCATTGGATGTACTAGGACGACTTACTAGCAGCCTTCGGGATAGCGATATGCCTGTAATTACCAATCAAGTGGTAACGGACGCGGAAGCGGTTGCATTCCATGCAGAAACGCTGGGAAAAACGCCGGAACTTTATATGACGTACACTCGGGGACGACTCAGCACGGGGGCTAAGGTTACCGCCCGGGCTTATATCGAAGGGCGCCGTGAACAAGACGAGTTGCGTCGAAATATCCGAAAGTCGTTTGCAGCCTTGGACGTTTTAGTAACCCCAACCACTCCGATTCCGGCCCGTACAATCGTGGAGGCTACAGGAGACGATCCACTGGCGATTGCCCGTCGGCTTGATCTTCGGAATTGCACTCCATTCAACATCAACGGCCTTCCCAGCATTTCCATTCCCTGCGGGTTCACCAGCGCGGGTCTCCCCATCGGATTGCAGATCAGCGGACCACATGGCGGCGAGGCGGTTGTCCTGCAACTCGCCTACGCCTATGAGCAGGCGACGGAATGGCACAAGCGCCGCCCGCCACTATAGGACTTCTTCAGGGGAAGATCACTTTCACATCGGCCTTGCGGAAGTCGCGGTCGAGGGTCAGCAGCGAAGTGCCTTCCTGCTTGGCCAGGGCGTAGGCGAAGCAGTCGCCGAGATTCAGTGGATAACGTATACGTGCTAGCGCCGCGGCTTCGGCTTGCGGCGGTGTTGGTGGGACGAGCTGCATGGTCGACGCGTCGATCAGATCCTTTAGCTGGCCATACAATCGCGGCTGGCGATCGTGAATGAGGATCAAACATTCGGCGTAGTTGACCGTGCTCATCTGTAGGTCGTTGCTGTGCGTCTGAAGCAAATCCAGTGCCGCAGGCCCGGCGGCTTCATTGAACAAAATCGCCAGCACGATGGAGGTATCTACTACCACAGGTCATCCTCTGTGAGGTGGCGCCGCTTGCGCGCCAGAGGCGCTTTCAGTCCGGCGCCCAGCCACTGGCGAAAGTCGAATTCGGACTTCACCACACCGCGTGTCGCCGCTTCATGCAGTGCGCTGCGCAATGCCGCAGACTTGTTGGGAATGCGGCGAGATTTCATATAGGATTTCAAGTCCCGCTCAAAATCCTCGGTGACATTTATATTTAGTTGCTTCATACAGGTCATAATACAGGCTAAACCTGTATATTGCAAGTTGTCTGGCGTTTGAACTCCACGGTGCTCTCCCCCGCTGAATTTCATTGAATATGCGGCATCTGGTAGCATGAGTAGTTAGGCAATTTGCCTGCAAGGTATCCATGGACAGCAAATACATCCGCAATTTTTCGATCATCGCGCATATTGACCACGGCAAATCCACGCTGGCGGACCGGCTGCTGGAAGTCACCGGCGCGCTCGCGCAGCGCGAGATGATGGCGCAGGTGCTGGACACCATGGACCTGGAGCGCGAGCGTGGCATCACCATCAAGGCCCACGCCGTGCGCCTGATGTATCACGCGAAGGACGGCCACGACTATCAGCTCAATCTGATCGACACGCCGGGGCACGTGGATTTTTCTTATGAAGTATCACGGTCCCTCGCCGCGTGCGAAGGCGCGCTGCTGGTCGTCGACGCCTCGCAGGGCGTCGAGGCGCAGACCATCGCCAACGCCTTCCTCGCGCTCGAAAACAATCTGGAGATGATCCCGGTCATCAACAAGATTGACCTGCCCAGCGCCGAGCCGGAGATGGCCAAGCAGCAGATCGAGCACGCCATCGGCCTGCCGCCAGCCGACGCCATCCTGGTCAGCGCCAAGAGCGGTCTCGGTATTGACGAGATGCTGGAAGCCATCGTGCATCGCATCCCCGCGCCCAAGGGTTCGGCGGACGATCCACTGCGCGCGCTGATCTTCGATTCCTGGTTCGATCCCTATCGCGGCGTCGTCGTTCTGGTGCGCGTGATGGAAGGAAAGCTCACGCGCGGCACGAAGATACGCTTCTGGTCGAATGGTCAGGTCTACGTCGCGGAATCGCTCGGCATCTTCACGCCCAAGGCGTTGGCGGTGGAAGAGCTGTCGGCGGGCGAGGTCGGCTGCATCGCCGCCAACATCAAGAAAATCTCCGACGCGCAGACCGGCGACACCGTTACCGAAGACGCTCGTCCCGCCGCCGGTCCCCTGCCCGGCTTTCAAGAAATCAAGCCGATGGTCTTCGCGGGCCTTTATCCAGTGGACGCGGACAACCACGGCCCGCTGCGCGACGCGCTTGAGAAACTACGCCTGAACGACTCCGCGCTGTTCTATGAAGCGGAAAACTCCGCCGCGCTGGGCTTCGGTTTTCGTTGCGGATTCCTCGGCCTGCTGCACATGGAGATTGTGCAGGAGCGGCTCGAGCGCGAGTTTGACCTGAACCTCATTACCACCGCGCCGGGCGTGCGCTATCGCGTGATCCACAAGAGCGGCGCGCTGATCGAAGTCGATAATCCCACCAAGTTTCCCGAGGCCGGAGACATTGAGCGCGTGGAAGAGCCGGTCATCAGCGCGACCATCATCACGCAGGAAGCGTATCTCGGCGGCATTCTGGCGCTGCTCGAGGAGAAGCGCGGAACGCAGAAGAAGTTCGAGTATCTCTCGGCCACGCGCGTGATTCTGACTTACGACCTGCCGCTGAACGAAGTGGTGCTGGACTTCTACGATCGGCTGAAGACGGTCTCGCGCGGCTACGCCTCGTTTGACTATCATCTCGCGGGCTATCAGACCGCGCCTCTTGTAAAACTCGATATCATGGTGGCCGGCGAGCCGCTCGACGCGCTCAGCATGATCGTCCACCGCGATTTCGCGCATGAGCGCGGCAAGGTGTTTGTCGAGAAACTTCGCAAACTCATCCCGCGCCAGCAGTTCGAGGTCGCGCTGCAGGCGGCCATCGGCGCCAAGATCGTCGCCCGCGAGACCATCCACGCCCTGCGCAAGAACGTGATCGCCAAATGCTACGGCGGCGACATCTCGCGCAAACGCAAGCTCCTCGAAAAGCAAAAGGAAGGCAAGAAACGCATGAAGCGCGTGGGCCGCATCGACATCCCGCAAGAAGCCTTCCTCGCTGTGCTCAAGATCAACGAGTAGTTTCCTGATTAAGCATGTATGAAGCAGAGAGCAATGAACGAAGCTGCGGACACCATCCACATTGGCAGTGCATCCGGCATGCTTTTTGCGTTTGTGTTTTTCCTCGCTTTCTCCCTCACCATTGGCTACGTTGTGTACTCGCTGCTGGCGCGGCCGGAGACACGGCGCGCGGAGTTCATCAGGATGGGAGCCGTGTCGCGTCGCGCGTCGCTGGTGATTGCCGGCAGCCTCAGCGGCGGTCTCTTCGTGCTGATCTGCTGGACGATGTTCACGGGCTTCCATCGCATTGATGTGGAAGGCGAGCAGCTTCGCTTGCACTACCTCATCCCGCCCCGCACCGCCATCATCCGCCGCGACGAGCTGACTCTGCTGGAAAAGAAATTTGCCTATCGCATGGTTTGGCGGTTGTCCGTCTCGACGCTCGGCGGGGAGACCTACGAGAGCCAAACAGGTAGCGTCGCATCCATCGAAGCCGCCCGCCTGCGCCTCGCCCAACTCGCCGCCGAGTAGGAAGATAAAGTTACGAGATGGGTTGCTGCTGGCTCATGCAGTGGAAGGTGCCGAGGCCATAGACCAGGTGCTTGGCCATCAGGCCGACGGCTTTGCGGTCGGGGAAGAGAGACTGGATCACCGCGACGGCTTTGGCGTCGTTCGCGGTGCCGAAGATGGGCACCAGCACCTTGCTATTGCTGATGTAGAAATTGGCGTAGCTGGCGGGCAGGCGGCCTGCATCGTCGCCCACCCCGTCATCCATCACGAAGCCGGGCGTGGGCAGCGGGACGGTGTTCAGCTTCCTGCCGTCCTGATCGGTGGCGGCGGTGAGCAACTCGAAGTTGGCGCGCAGCGGCGCATAATCAGGATCGCTCGCGTCGGAGGCCAGCGCGCAGACTACCGTCGTCGAGTTGACGAAGCGGGCGATGTCGTCGATGTGGCCGTCGGTGTCGTCGCCCTCGATGCCTTCCTTCAGCCAGATGAAGTGACTCACTCCTAGGTAGTCACTCAGGTATCGCTCGATCTCTCGCTTGCTCAGATGCGGATTGCGATTGGGGTTGAGCAGACACTGCTCGGTGGTGATGAGCGTTCCCTTCCCGTTGACTTCAATCGACCCGCCCTCCATCACGATGCCCGGCTCCAGCATCGGCAGCCGCAGCGCCTCGCGCAGGCGATAGGGCACGCGGTCGTCCTTGAGCAGCGTGTCGTACTTCCCGCCCCAGGCATTGAAAATCCATTTGATCATTGAGAGTGGGGCCAGCGAAGTTGCTCGTGATGGAGTGTCCGGTTGTGCGCGGTTGCTGTCGCGCACGAAAATGGGGCCGTAGTCGCGGAACCAGATGTCGGCGTAGTCGCCAAGGTGGAAATGAATGCGGGTCAGATCGACCCCCCGTTCGCCGAACAGGCCCGCGACGCGCGATTGCATGGCCGCATCCAGCACGAGCAACTCGACGCGCTCGCTGGTCGAAACCTCCGCCACGAACGCGGCGAACTCGTTCTCCGCCTTTTCGAGAAATGGGAACGAGACAGGATCATGCGGCCAGGAGAGCCACACCGCTTCGTGCGGCTCCCACTCGGCGGGCATGGTATAAGCGAATTGAGTAGATGCGTTCATGGGAAATGGAACCGGAAGCGGTTCACGCAGTATTCTGTCTCCTGGCTCCTGACTTCTGTCTTCTTATTTTTTATAAGTCTCCGGCCTGCGATTGCGCAGAAATCCCCAGCCTTGGCGAATGCGCTGGTTATGCTTGAGATTCAACTTGGCCAGCAGGATTTCATCGTCGCCGGGCGAGGCGCGCCGCAACACTTTGCCGAAGCTGTCGCAGGCGAACGACTGCCCCCAAAACTTTAGCTTGCCTTCCCTGCCCGCGCGATTCACCGCGACAACATGCGTGCCGTTGGCGATGGCGTGCCCGCGCATGATAGTCTCCCAGGCGTCGTGCCAGTCGCCGTCGGCGGACTTGTATCCCGCCACGTGCCCAATGGCCGTGGGATAAAAAATAATCTCTGCGCCTTGGAGCGTGGCTTGCCGCGCGGCCTCGGGAAACCACTGGTCGTAGCAGATCAGCACCGCAAACGTCGCGGCCTTTGTTTTGTATACGCGATAGCCCGAGTCGCCCGGCTCGAAATAATTCTTCTCGTAGAACAGTGGATCGTGAGGAATGTGAATCTTGCGATAGGTGGGCAGACGCCGCCCGCGCTCGTCAAACACCACGGCGGAGTTGAAGTAGCGATGCTGCTCGCCAGCTTTCGCACCGAGTTTCAATCCGCTTTGGCCTGCCCCCGCCCGTTTAACGAACGAAGCACGCTCATAGATCGGCACAATGATGCTGACGCCGAGTTCCTTTGCCAGCGATGCAAAAACTTCCGTGGACTCTCCCGGAATGGTTTCCGCCAGCGCGACTTTATTCGCGGACTTCTCCTGGGGAAAGTAGAGCGTGCGATAAAGTTCCGGCAGGCAAATGATCCGCGCGCCGCGCTGGGCCGCCAGACGCACCAGCGCCTCGGCCTTGCGCACGTTGCCCAGATGGCTCCCGCGCACCGGCGCCGCCATGCTCATCTGTACGCCGGCAATGGTTACGGTGGTAGTCATCGTATTAAAGGCGCAATGCGGATGCGTGCCACTGGCGCCAATCTTTTATGATACTCGATTCAATTGGAGTTATATCTCACCTTGCCCGCCAGCTTGACGGCAGATGTTCCAGAGCGTAAGGTGAGAAATAGATGCCGAAGAAATTCTTGCTCCTGACCTTAGCCGCCGTGGTGGCAATCTCCACGCTATGTCGGCTGTGCGTGGCGCCACACCCCATCCCGCTCGAACCCCGCGTTGCCGCCTCGTCCGCCATACTCCATCACCACCTGAGCGAATCTAATGACGGCGATGACCAGCCGCCAAGCGAACATCACAGACACTCGGATGATTGTGATGCTTCAACGTCTATGATAGCGGGGCTGAAGCCGGGAGACTCCGGTGCTCCGTGGGGCTCGAATTACGGCTTCGGCACTGTGTTCGTGTCCGCGCCGGATTTTGATGCGCGAACCAACATTTTCGTGCAGTTGACGCCTTCCAGCCATTTGCCGATGGCCAGCTCCTCCTTACACTTGCGAATCTAGCCTTTTCTCCACATCCCTAGCTCGTTTAGCGCGACTCCCCGCGGCTGATAGCCGTTGGGGGAAATTCTAATTGTGGAGGTATTTATGTTGAAGCTATTTGCGTGCGTGCTTGACTCGCGCTTGCGCGGCGCATGGATATTGTTCTTCGCCACGATCCTTCGGATTACTCCAGCGCTTGCGCAACTGGCCGCGCCGCAAGCGATGAATCCTGCGCAGCACATGGAACACAATGCCGATCCTGCGGCGGCGGAGTTGCTGCGATTCGCTTCAGGCACCAGCATGAATCCCTCGATGGCGCCGCACCAGATGTTCACGCGTGAGGCGCTGGGCTGGACGTGGATGGGCAATGGAGAGATTTATCTCAACACGCTGCAACAATCAGGCCCGCGCGGTGGCGGCAAGTTTTTTTCCGCCAACAGGTTTATGGGCCAGGCGCAGCGATCGCTCGGCAAAGGCAGCATCTTGTTGCGAAGCATGTTGAGCCTGGAGCCGGCAACGGTAACGAAGCAATACTACCCGCTGCTGTTCCAGACCGGCGAAACTGTATTCGGCAAGCCGCTGGTGGATGGGCAGCATCCTCACGATTTCGTGATGGAACTGGGCGTGCAATACGCGCGACCGCTGGCGGAGGGCACGCTGCTGAGCTTGTATTTCGCCCCAGTCGGCGATGCCGCGCTCGGTCCTGTCGCCTTTCCACATCGCGCCTCGGCTGCGGAGTTGCCGCAAGCCACGTTAGGTCATCACCTGCAGGACTCCTCGCACATCGCCAACGAAGTGTTAACGGTTGGCGTGCGACATCGCTTCTTGCGCGTGGAGGCCAGCGGCTTCCACGGCGCCGAGCCGAATGAAACGCGGTGGAATATCGATCATGGTTCCTTCGACTCCTGGTCCGTCCGAGCCACGCTGTTTCCTTCGGATCGCTGGATCGCGCAGGCTTCGCTCGGGCGACTCAGAAAGCCCGAGAAGCTGGAGCCCGGAGATATCATGCGCGCTACCGCGTCGCTTTCATTTCGCGATTCGCTTCCCGGCGGCTCGTTCGATGGCTCGATCATCTGGGGCCGCAATCACAAGACCGTGAATGGCCAGAATCTGAACTCCTATCTGGCGGAGGCTGTCTATCGCTTTCGGCAGGTGCATGCGATTACGGGGCGCATCGAAAGCGTGGACAAAGACGAGTTGTTCGCGGCTGACGCACACGATGCTGCGCGACAAGACCAGAAAAGTTTGGACACCCAGGTATTCCGCGTTCAGGCACTGATGCTGGGCTACAGCCGCCAGCTCGCGGAATTACGCTACGCACGGCTTCATCTGGGTGGGAACTTCACCATCCATCGAATTCCGGATCAGATCAAAGCTCGATACGGGGAGACTCCAATCGGCGGACTGGTGTTTCTTGTGATGCACTTCAGTCCTCCGAACCACTAAATATATAGTTTCGGAAAGAGATTGAATGGCAACGCTGGTTTCGATAAGTCGGAAATTCGGCTTTGTCTACCAAATGGTACTAGATGGTCCTATTGAAATTGTGGGCTATTGCGTTGGTGGATGAGATCAACGCACCGCAGAATATCAGCTTGGGCGAGCGGGGCGCTTTTCCGGATTATTTGGAAAAAACCGTAAACGTATGCACTTTGGTCAAGTTGGGCAATTCCGCAAATCTGTCAGGGGGTAATGCGCAATAACCACGGTATTGTGGATAAAACGAGATGAGTCGCCAAGGCCGACGGATTCCCTTCCCGAGAAAATTTCTATATTATTGTTTATAAACGAATTATAGAAGTTTCAGGAGGTTTTTAAGCTGCTTGGCCACGGGTTTCGTAAAACTGTTGTCGGTCCAGTACTTGGAGTGAGACAGGGGCGTGTTCGAGAGCAGCTGGAAGCCGACATCAATAGCGATGTCTGCACTAACAGCCTTATCAAAACTCGACGATAGGGGCTTGAGCGGGTAGCCCAGAACATCATCTATGTCATATAAATTAAGCCATTTAACATTATTTTTCAATGTTTTCTAATCAGTCCCCGGGAAGTGTTTTTGTAGACTACCAGGGGGGAAATCTATGGCCAGCGCCTCTTTATATGCAAGGCTGAACAGGGGGATGTTGCAACCGAAGGTTATGATCCCGGCGAGCGTCTTCATTCTCTCTAAATCATTCTTGCCAAATAACTTATTAATTTTTCGCCGCTTGCCATGGGTCGGCGATTTTTCGGACTGCTGGTGATCCCAGATATAATTTGAGATGATGTGGCAGCCAAGTGAGTGGGCGATCACCACGATGGGGCGGTCGGGCGCGGATGCGGGCATATCCTGGCGAAGACTCGACCGCAACTTTGACAAGCTATCTCTAATTATCACATGTATTTGCGTATAAACATCTTCGTCTGGTCCGGGGACTCTCTGGTAGGCTAGGGCGTCGCCAAAGGCGGTGATTATGAAGCGCCGGATGCGCGAGTAGTCGAGCTTGGTATCGACCTTCATGTCATCACACAGCTTTTCCTCGCGATAGTTTAAGACATCCGCCCAATAGACTTCCTGCCAGCAGACCCCGCTGGGTTCGCCGATATGCGACTCCAGCTCCTCAACCAGTTCATCGGAGAAGCCACGCTTTTGCGAGCCCATGCCCGTGAACGATCAGCACGCCGAGTTTGTAGGCCACGTGAGTACCTCCAATCCGTTGCTTCTGCGATGGTTATAGCACGATAATGGGAGTGTATCAATAGAGTTAATAGGGAGAGTTAATGAAGAGCGAGCAGGGAAGAGGCCAGCCTAAATAGGTCGGGGGCCGCGGTGCCGACGGGCGATGTTCCACGTGGAACATTCCAAACCAAGCCCCCCCCTGGGGGGCTGAGTGGTAACTCCGGTTTTCGTAGGGCACGGTTTCAGGGGTTGCTGAAAGATTCTCGCTAGTCGTCATTCCGAAGTCCGGCGCCTTTTGCCGGGCTGAGGAACCTGCTTTGTTTTCAGGCGGGCGGAATAAAAGCAGGTTCCTCGCTTCCCGATAAATCGGACAGGTCGCTCGGAATGACGACGCGCGGGAGTTTTTCAGCAACCTGTTCAATGGTGCCCTTAACGCGAAATTGCGGTTATAACACAGATTTCCTAGGCCCCACCCGGGCACCACCACCAAAAATCAATGTATGACCCTGATGTGTTCCACGTGGAACATTTCGGCGGATTTGCCTTTACACCACTCGGTATGATTTGGTAGCTTGTTCATTCGTCGTATCACCAGATGGGGAAAGTTAATTTGGCCAGAATCATTGCGGTTGCCAATCAGAAAGGCGGGGTAGGGAAGACAACTACCGCCGTAAACTTGGCTGCGTCCCTGGCGGCAGCCGAGATTCGTGTTTTGCTCATTGATTGTGATGCCCAGGCCAATGCCACGGCTAGCTTGGGATTCCCGCGTGATGCCGAACGTCCATCGTTGTTCAACGCACTGTTTCCGGAAGAAAATGATCGAGACGGCCTTGCCGGAGTTACCCACGCGACTTGTTTAGATGGCTTATACCTTGTCCCTTCGGACCGGAATCTGGTGGGTGCCGACTTTGAACTCTACGGCCTGGAAAACCGAGAGTTTCGCTTGCGAGCTCTCCTGGAACCGGTTCGAGACCAATTTGAATACATCATTATAGATTGCCCACCTGCGCTTACTCTATTGACGATAAATGCCTTAGCGGCCGCCGATTCACTTCTTGTGCCGATCCAATGTGAATACCTCTCGCTCGAAGGCATTTCCGCATTGATAGATACAATGGATCGTGTTCGCACTGGATTGAATCCCAACCTGGAGATGGAAGGTATTTTGCTCACGATGTTTGATGAGAGGACTACTCTAACCAAGCAAGTTGCCACGGAGTTGCGGGACCATTTTCCCGAAAAGGTTTTCGAAACGGTGATCCCACGTAACGTGCGTCTGGCGGAAGCCCCTAGTCATGGGCAGCCGGTCCTGCTATACGACGTCCGATCCAGGGGCGCCGAAGCATATATTCAGCTCGCCAAGGAACTAATAAAGAGGGTAGTAACTGATAAGGTTCACGAGGCGTAGTACCGGTCAATCGTTCAGTCTATCGACGTGATTGACCAATTTATTAGCTGTTTTTTCAGGAAAATGATCGGAAGGGAATGGAGGATTATAAGATGGAACCGAACCAACCGCCACAGGCAAAGCCACCCGTAACCCCAATAACCATGCGCAGGGGCCTAGGGAGAGGCTTGGATGCCTTGCTGCCCTCCGTTGGGCCAGTGGTCCTCTCCTCGGATGCGATAAGGCAGATTCCCGTAGCCTCCATCACCCCCAACCCTTTCCAGCCGCGTACCGTCTTTAAGACCGATCGCCTGCGCGAACTTGCTGACAGCATCAGGGTTCATGGAGTCATGCAACCGATTGTAGTCCGCAAGGACGGGGATCGCTACATGCTGATCGCCGGGGAGCGCCGCTGGCGAGCAAGCACACTGGCGGGGCAGGTGACTGTGCCTGCAATTGTTCGGGATGTTCCTAATAATCAAGTACTTGAACTGACTCTAATCGAAAATATCCAGCGCGAAGACCTAAATCCAATTGAGACGGCGGAGGCTTTTCAGCGCTTGGCAATGGAGACTCATCTAACTCACGACCAAATCGCCGAACGCACCGGAAAAGATCGAACAACTGTTACTAACTTATTGCGATTATTGAAGTTACCAAGCGAAGTCAGGTCTAGGATCGTGGCCGGTGAGATCAGCCTTGGCCATGCTAAGGTGCTGCTCGGACTAACTTCGGAAGCGGTTCAGAAGACGCTAGCCGCGCGCATTGTCGCTCAGGGACTGTCGGTCCGGCAATTGGAAGAGATCGCTAAGACCGAGGCGGGTCGTTCGACCCGGGCAGGGAAGAACTCATCCGAAGTTGGGGCGACGAAAGAGTCCATCGTTGACCCCAATATCCGTGCGGCCATCACTGAAATTGAGAGGGCGCTCGGAGCCCGCGTCCACCTGAAGGGCAATAACAAGAGCGGGAAAATACTGATCGAATACAACTCGGCCGAGGAGCTGGACCGTATCTACGGGCGAATCGTTGGGCGTAAGCAATAGAGGGGGGCGCAAGCAATAGGAGGACGGTTGAACCGGCAGAATCAGGAGTGCCATGAAAAGGGAATGGCAGAAGGCCGCCAAATCAGGTGACGTGGAGTCTCTGTGGCAGTTGCTGCATGATGCAGCAGGCCCCGGTTCCAGCAGCGCAAACGCTTCTGCGCTAATTAACTCCTTGGACAAACATGGGCAGACGGCTTTGATGCTCGCGGCAATGCATGGGCGCACCGCCGCTGTGCAGTTGCTGATAGAGCAGGGAGCCGAGCTGAATCACACGGCGAAGTATAACCTGAGCGCGTTGATGCTTGCGGTGGTCAACAATCACGCGGAGATAGCGCGCATGCTAGTGGAGGCGGGCGCAGATCTGCAAATACGCGGTTCCGGCGCTCCGGGCTTCTTTCAAAAGACCGCGTTGGATTACGCCGAAGGCGCGGGTCGCGATGAACTCTGCGCGATTCTGCGAGCAGCTTCCGATAGCAAATAGCCAATGTTCATGGTACGAAGAGCGAATCTTGCGGGGAGCATCATTTAGTGGGCGATTCGGAAACGAGGAAGCGGAGAGCAAGATTCACCAGACTCAGCAGCAGCGCTCCAAAGAAGGCGGAGAAAAAACTCTGAACCTCAAAACCGGGAGTGATCCACGAAGCCAGCAGCAGCATGGCGGCATTGATCACAAACCAGAAAAGTCCCAGCGTCAGCATCGTAATTGGAATCGTAACGATCTTTAGTAACAGGCCGAGCGTGCCGTTGACCAGGCCAATGACTATCGCCGCCAGCAATGCTGATAAGAAGCCGCTGACCACGAAGCCCGGCATGATGTGCGCCACGGCCAGCAGCGCCAGCGCACTAAGCAGCCAGTTGATGAGCATCCTTCGCATCGGCGAATTCCTTTCACTAGAAAACCAGTTTAGCGCAATATTGAGCGGAAGGAAGCCTGCTGTGATTGACTGGAGATTGAGCCAATGAACGAGATTCCCAAGAGTAGTCCCAATGATCGGGCGCATCAAAAACCAGTGACTGTTTTCACGGCCCAGAATGAGCTGGAAGCGGGCATGATCCAGCAATTGCTGAGCAGTTGTGGAATCGAGTGCGTAGTCCGCGGACGCGTGGCGGCGGGCCTCTATCCTTATTTCGTCGGAGACTTGGGGAAGCGGGAAATCCTGGTGCTGGAAGACGATGTTGAGGATGCCAGAGATCTCTTATCTGAGTGGAATAGCTCACGCGACGAGCCTGTGGAAGACGATGGCCAAGACAACGGTTCAGACAACGGTTAGGTTTGTCGACAGCATCCCAATAGTTGGACATCATGTGAACCAGATTGCCCGATCGCATTCAGGGCCCTCCGGACGAACGATTATCGAGATCATATTTTCAATAAGCGAGGTGCCCAATGAAGAAACTGTCGGGGCTCAGACTGGCGATGCTGGTGTTCGCCGTGTTATTCACGGTGGGATGCGAGAAGGCTACGATTGCGGACATTCTGGCCGATTCCTCCAAGTACAAAGACAAGAAAGTTGGAGTGGTGGGAACCGTTACCACATCATTCGGCGTATTGAATATGGGCGGCTATGAGATTGAAGACAGCACGGGACGCATCTACGTGATCTCCAATCAAGGGGTGCCGGCCAAAGGGCAGCAGGTGGCTGTGGAGGGAACCGTCTTCACGGGCGCCATGGTAATGGGGCAGGCGGTTGGCGTAGCCATTCGCGAGACGCGGCATCGCGTGCGGTAACTTGGCCCCGCGACCTGGTTCTGTGAATGCTATAATCAACATTCATTCTTAGTTTCAGAGGACTTTCAACATGCAAAAGTGGCTCCTGGTAGCCGGGGCAGCAGTGCTACTCTCTTTCCTCGTGGCGTGCAGTCAGAGTCGGCAGCAGAGTTCTGAACAATCAAGCCAATCGACTCCGACCGAGCAAGCAGTTTCGACAGCAAAGGAAGCCGTGCAGGAGATGGAGGGATTCGCCATCGCCTTGGCGCCCACCAAAGACAACACCGCAACCGGCACCGTCATGCTCATGTCCATGGGCGACGGAGTCCACTTTTCTGGAATCATCTCGGGGCTTACGCCTGGTCCGCACGGGATGCACGTTCATGTAAATGGCGATTGCAGTGCGCCGGACGCGTCGAGCGCAGGAGGACATTTCAATCCCGATAATGCCGCACACGGAGCACCCAGCGCGACCCCTCATCAGGCCGGGGATCTCGGCAATATCATTGCGGGTGCGGATGGCCGCGCGGAGATTAACATTCATGCCAATGGCGTTTCGCTCGACAAGGGGAATTACTCAATTAGCGGGCGCGCTCTGATTGTACACACCG
Organism: Acidobacteriota bacterium; assembly: GCA_009691245.1. Classification (NCBI taxonomy): domain Bacteria; kingdom Pseudomonadati; phylum Acidobacteriota; species Acidobacteriota bacterium. The sequence goes on from SHUM01000026.1 coordinate 33,217, forward strand.
ATGCAGATGACCTAACCACGCAGCCTACGGGCAACGCTGGAGCGCGGCTGGCTTGTGGCGTGATCAAGGCCGCGAATTAGAAAGTTGAAATTAAGGCGCAATGGAGATAACCAGAAGTAAGTACGCCAGAAGTAAGTACGATCGTCCGTTTAATAAACTTTCAGGAGGGAAAAAGCATGTTTCGTAAAGTGTGTTTGGGAGTGGCCTTGATGGTATTCGCCGCCGCTGGCCTGCGTGCGCAGAGCAGTATCGAGTTGAAGCCGACGCAGGGCAGCACCGTAAGCGGGACGTTGTCAGTAGCGACGATGGGGAAGGGTGTTCACTTCACCGGTACGATCAGTGGGCTCGCGCCGGGAAAGCACGGATTCCACATTCACGAAAAGGGCGATTGCAGCGCACCGGACGGCACCAGCGCGGGTGGGCATTTCAATCCTGACCAGAAGCCTCACGCAGCTCCGGATGCTGCAGAGCATCATGCGGGCGACCTCGGTAATATTGAGGCCGCAGCCGATGGCACGGCGAAGGTCAACATGCACGTGAATGGCTTGACGCTTGGCACGGAAGCGAACTCAGCTAAAGGCAAGGCCATCATCATCCACGCTGGGCTCGATGATTTCACAACACAGCCAACCGGCAATGCCGGCGCGCGTCAGGCTTGTGGCGTGGTAATGTAAATGCCAGGCAAGAAATTATTGTAATTTCGGTGTTGAACTGTGTTGAACCAGGGGAGCGGATCAGTCTGACCGCTCCCCTATTTTATTTCTGAATCGACAAGTCATTTTTTAGAAACGTGCACGTAAAATCCAATTGAAGTTACTTCTGCCAACCAGTGTCCTCACATTATCCTGTACTTCTGTGAACTAGCCCATCTTTCGGTGGCGCGCGGAGTCCGGCACCGCATCCTCCCAATGCTCCAATTGTGTGAACCAAAGGAGTTACCCATCGTGGGTACGATATTGCATAGCTCGGCTCAGATCCGAACTAATATTTTCTCAGTTCCCCCGGCAGCATGGGGCCGATTTGAGTAGCCTGCGCCTACGGCCATTAACGCAAAATATTGTGTTCATTTTGCTATATTCCACTTTATACTGTACCCTCATCGGGAATTTGTGGCTGAAGGCAGACCGCTTAAGCGGCAGTTGGGGCCGTCAATTCATAGCAAGCTATTTAGATTCATTTGATTACCGTATATTGTCGTGGCCTGCGAGATGAGGTCAGGATTTCGAGAAACACTTCCGAGGTGAGTCGTGCTGAAGCTCCAAAAAGTTGAAATGCTAGGGTTTAAGTCGTTTGCCGACGCCACCCAGATCGAATTTCATGGCGCCGGCGTGGCCGCCGTGGTGGGACCGAACGGCTGCGGGAAAAGCAATATCGCGGATGCCATCCACTGGGTGCTGGGCGAGCAATCGGTTAAGACCCTGCGTAGCTCCAAAATGCAGGACGTGCTATTCAGTGGCACCCCGCAGCGTCGCGCAACAGGCCTGGCGGAGGTCAAGCTGACCTTGGTGGACCCGGAAGCCAGAGCCTTGGCTGAGACTTTGCCGATGATCGCTCCTGCGGCCAGGCAACGATCAGAAGATGCGGAAACGGCGGAGGAATCTTCGTCCGCCAGCGAGGAAGTGGCCAAACTGAAAACGGATGGAGTCATCTCCGTTGCGCGCAGACTGTTCGCTTCAGGCGAAAGCGAATACCTGATGAACGATCGCATCTGCCGCCTGCGTGACATTCAGGAACTGTTCCTCGGCACCGGGTTGGGCCCGGACTCCTACGCGATCATCGAGCAGGGCCGCATCGGACAAATCCTAAGCGCGAAGCCTTACGAACGCCGCGGGCTGATTGAAGAAGCCGCCGGAATCACCAAATTCAAAGCCAAGCGGAAGCTGGCTTGGGCCAAGCTGGAATCTTCGAAACAGAATCTGGCGCGTGTCAGTGACATTCTCGAAGAAGTCGGCAAGCAAGTGATCTCGTTGCAGCGTCAGGCAGCGAAGGCTCGCCGGTACAAGGAATTATTCGAGCAGGTACGAGTCCAACTGCGTGGCATTCTGTTCAGCAAGCAGCGCCAGAAAGATGAAGAGGCCAGCGGACTGGCCATCGAACTGGGGGCACTGCGGCGCGCGGTCGAGGACCAGGCCGCACAAATAGAGGTCCTGGAGCGCACTCAGCAGGAATCATACGCCACGCTCGATCAACGGCAGAGTGAATTGCGCGATGCGACGGAGCAGCGCTCCAGCCTGCAGCTTGCCGCCGAGCGTGCGCGCGGACAGGCAGCCAGTCAGCTTCAACAGGCGCAATATCTGACCCGCCGCATTGAGGAATCTGCCGCGGAAGACACCCAGTTGCACACACGCTTGGAAGTATTGCAAACAGAGCGGGCGGAGTGTGCCACGTTGCTGGCTGGCATTGAGGCCGAGCGCGATTCGTTGCTGGCGCGGTTGCAGGACTGGGAGCGGCGCGCGCGTGAATGCCAGAACGAACTGCAACAGGGGACGACTCGTCTGGAGCAGATTCGCATCGAGATGTTGAACGCGGTCGGCGAGTGCGCCACGCTGCGCAATCAAGTTTCCCAGATCGAACAATTCCTCGCGCAGACCAGCCGGCAGACGGCGCACGCGGAAAAACAGGCTGCCGAGCTGGAGTCGTTGCGCGAGGCCGCCGATGGGCGTCGCCGCGACACGGACGAGCGCGTGGGCCTGCAAAAGCTGGAGCGCGGAAATTTGTCCAGCCGCCAGCGGGAGCTGGAAGGGACACTTCGCGCGCAGCGGGAGCTGGAATCCCAGACACGCGCGGTACTGGAGCGTTCACGCACGGAGCTGGCCAGCGAGCGGGCCCGGCTCGTTTCACTCAAAGAGATTCTTGACCGGCACTCCTACGCCACGGAAACGGTCCAGCGCCTGTTCGAGCTAAAGTCGGTGGAGGATGCGGGACGCGGCAAACTGGAGTCATCCGGCGTGCTCGCCGATTTTCTGGAAGTCGAACCGGCATACGAACGCGTGGTGGAGGAGTTCCTCCGTGAGGAGCTGGATTACGTTGTCGTCAGTAACTGGGATTCAGCCGAGCGCGGATTGCAGTTGCTCAAAAGCGAAGTTACCGGTAGAGCGGCGTTCATTCTACACGACCAGCAAATAGACGCCACCGCCGGATTGCAGAGCGCATTAGCTCCCGAGACGCCTGGAATTCTGCGGCCACTGGCCAGTTGTGTCCGCTTCCTCAATGGGTTTTCCAGCGCACCAGCCGGATTGCTGCCCAAACTTAACAATTGTTATTTGGTGAGCGATGCCGAAGCGGGTCGCGCCCTGGCCGCGAAGTATCCCGAGAAGTTTTTTCTGATGGGCGAAGGCATTTGGTTCCAGGGCGCCATGGTGTCCGCCGGCAAGACGGATAGCCAAGGCCCGCTCGCGCTGAAGCGCGAGATGCGTAGCCTCGAGCGCGAAGTGGAAATGCACGTGCAGACGGAAGCCCAACTCACCGTTTCACTGAAAGAAACGACGGAGATCATCGGACACACGCAGATTGATTTGAATGAAGTGGGAATCCGGGAGCGCGAGAGCGAGCGGGTGCTCATGCACGCGGAGCGCGATCTGCGCGAGGCGGCAGAGGAAGAGGCTCGCGTTGCCGGTCGCAGTGATCTGATCGCGTTGGAACTGGATCGTCTGCGCGCAGAGACTAAAAATGCGCAAGAGCAATTGACTCAAGACACGCAAAGCATCGCCGCAAAAGAAAAGGCCCGGTTAGAGCTGGAGGAAGAAAACACCACGATCATGGCCGCGACTACGCAGCTTCGGCAACAGGTGGATGAGGCGCGCGCCGTGGAGGGAGATCTGCGGGGGCGTCTGGCTGCGCTCGAGGAGCGTCGTCGAGCCAGCACAAGTTCGGTGTCCCGTTTGGATCAGACGCTGCGGGAAGTTTCCGAGCGCCGCACCGAAATTAGCCAACAGACCGGGGAGTGGGGTACGCAGCGAGTAAATATCGAGGAAGACAATCGACGCCTGGAGGAAGAAATCACCCAGGCCGCCGAGCGGTGTGAAATTCTCTCGCGCCACATCGAAGAGTTGCACACGACCAGCGCTCAGTTGCGTGAGCAGCTAGCCGCGCTCGACCAGCATTTGCATCAGACGCGACTGGAGTTGGAGATTGTCCGCGAAAAGCGCAGCGGGGCCGAAGTACAGATGGCCCGGCTGCAATCCGAGCTCGATCACTTGCGCGAGACCTGCCGTATCGAACTCCAAGTGGAGCTGGAAGTGCTGTTGGCCGAAGCCGCGGCGGAGAATCTTCCACTGCTGCAAGCCGAGGATCTGTTGGCTGCCGAGGAAAATTGGTTGCAGTTGCGAACCAAGCTCGACAATATAGGCCCCATCAACATGATGGCGCTTGAGGAGTACGAGGAGTGCAAGACGCGTCATACCTTCCTCGAACAGCAGCGCCAGGATTTGCTCGACTCGATTCGTGACACGACCTTGGCCATTCAGGAGATCGACGAAATATGCAATCGCCAGTTCACCGAAGCGCTGGGAATTATCGGCGCGCACTTCCAGGAGACATTCACGCAACTGTTCGGCGGCGGCCAGGGCATGCTGCGGTTGATTCAGACCGAAGACATGAAGGACGCGAGCGAAGCCGGCATTGAGATTGTGGCCCAGCCGCCGGGCAAGCGCTTGCAGAGCGTGCTGCTGCTCTCGGGCGGCGAGAAGGCGATGACAGCGATGGCACTGCTGCTGGCAATCTTCCGCTACAAGCCAAGTCCATTCTGCGTTCTCGACGAAGTCGACGCGCCGCTGGACGAAGCCAACATCGGCCGCTTCACGCAGATGGTCCAGCAGATGAGCCACGATACGCAGTTCATCTTGATCACGCACAGCAAGCGAACCATGAGCGTGGCGTCCGTGTTGTACGGAGTAACGATGCAGGAGCCGGGCGTGTCGAAGATCGTCTCGGTGCGCTTCAATCAGCATGCGCTTCCGGCACCCCCGAGTTCTCGCCTGCTGGCCGAGGCGGTAGCGTAATTCGTGCAAACCTAGGACGGCCTGCTTAGTTTCTTCAAAGCAGAGACCAGGTTCGAGCGCGTGAAGACGCGCCGTTCTTCGAGTTGCTCGATGAGGCCGCACCAAAGCGCCGCGGTTAGCGTATGTCCCTTGGGCGTGTCTTCCGCCTGTACCAGTTGATCGAGAAGATCGCGCGGGTTCGCGGCGGCAGAATTCTCAAAGCCTCGCGTTGGTGTCCCCTGAATATCCTTAGCGGATGCCGCGCCCTGTTGATGGTCCGAAAAATCACAACCCCAGAAATCAATTGATTCGACGAACTCAATTCCCGTCTCGTGATACCCAGGGTGCGAGTCTGAGGGTATGTGCCAGGCGATGCGAAACGGCGCTTGACGGCATGAGCTAAGATTCATCACGTTACCCTGCGAGCTTCCGTCAAGAGGCCGGCGGCTGCGAAGTTGCGCGCCATGGCGGGAAATATGAACAGTAGACACAATCTCTTTTGCAGCCGTCCCTCCAGCATGATCCTCCACAACCAGCATGAGACTGTGCCGAGCCGGAATACGTTCGCTACGCCTGTTCTTATTGGATGCTTTCATATCACCTGCTTAAGTTTTTCAAAATCCATTTCGGGTTTAGGTGTAAAGCTTTCGTGCCCGTTGCCAGAATTCCGTTGCGCGGCTTGCAAAGCCAGATTGCACTTGGCAAAGCCTTTTTCTTCCAGCACAAGAAAAGTTGCCGCAATGGCAGCCAATATCGCAGGGTGCCGATCGTGAAGGCGTGCCTGGGCGAAAGCCGTGGCAAAGGGAATGCCGATACTCGCCTCCAATGCAGATCCCAGACCAGAAGCAGCCGCCATGATGTCATCGACCAACAAAGGGGCATCCGCGAGGCAGGGTGCGGAAGCCGCATCCTCAAGCAGGAGGGGAGTTGGCGAATCGATGAAACGGAGATCCACTTCAAAACACGATGCATGCCGCTTGCTGCGAGTAATGCCGACCACGCGGCACCGGACAATGCCATCCCCCAAAGGGGCGGCGATAACGAGCTGAATCCCGCGCTCAAAAGGGTTCACGGAAATTGCCCGCAGCATGCGATCCGTGCAGGTAACGGCGCGGGCGTAGTAATTGAGCGTAATGCCATTGCTAAAACGGCAACTCATCCGGATGGGCACCGGAGAGGTTCGGAAATCCCGAGCAAAATCAGCAGCTAATTTTTTCATCAACCTAATTCCTGATCGTTTTCCTCTGCGCTGGGCGCAATGGGAATGAATCGAGAATAAGGGACAGCCGGAAATGCGCCAAGTAGAAAGAGCAGTTCAGTTACAAGTCGGGTACAGGTGGAGGTGTATTTCTTCGGCAGGGTCTAAAATTCAACGGTCTGCATGGTCTGATCGATGGATATGGTCGGCATGCCCGAGGTGGGCCCAGCGTAGGTGGCTGTTATGGTGAAGGTCTGATCGGAGAATTCAGCGGTGTAGCTGTAGCCTGCGCGGCCGCGTGTGGGGTCGATGACCAAGTCGCCAATCGACTGCAACTCCTCCAGGGAGGTGTAGTGTGCGTTGCTAGCCCAGTATGAGCGTTCGGCTTGCGCCATGCGCAATAGATCATTCTTCACGCCGGTGATGTCGATTGCCGCCCGTGGATTCCCCGTTCCCTGCGTAATATCGCCCGGACCAGTAAGCTGGGAGCGATAGATGTACATGCCGATGGCCAATACGATCAGCAACCCCGCCATTCCGAAAGCTCCACGCATCGCTAACCTCCCTGCGGGGAAAATCATCCCGTGCCAAACTCAAGCCGCCAGCTGTTAGTGCAGTTTCCAGTGATGCAACAGCTTCCGGCAGGTGACGAAACGGCCAAGATGAAACAGTCCAGCTTCAGTGCTGGTGAATTCCAGAATTACATCGGGCACAGGCGGATGGCCATTGCCCAGGGTTATGTGAGGAACGAAATGTTTGTAGCTGGACCGCCTTCGGAATCGCGTCACCCATTCCGCATCCTGGGAACGGGCAGGCTCGCCATCAGAGAAAAATGATTCCATACCCCCCAAGTCTTCCGAGAGGCTCTTAATCTCGTCCATCATCTGCGCATGCAGGCGAAATAGTTCAGGCGTCCGGGCGATCCGCAGAGAGGTCATCGCGCCGTGACCGGAAATTCTGGTAACAGCCAGTGTCAGGCGCTCGGTTTCCCGAAGCGTCTTATCCAGCCGCTCAATAAGCGCAAGCAAACTGGATCGCCGCACAAATAATTGCGCGAGGTTCAGGTGAGGAACCGTCGAGGGACCAAACAGGAAGCCATCCGGCTGCTCAGCGTGAAGCAAGGAGTTGAGATGGCAAACACGCTCCTGTACCTCTTCCGGAAGAAGCAGCGCCACGCCCACTGCGATGATTTCCTGATCGCTGCATACCATACCCTTTAAGATTATAGGGCACATGAACCACGTGATGAAGCATCGGAGAGGTGACTAGTCTGCGTCAGAACATAACAGGCGGGAACCGAGCAATTCATTGCGACCAAGATTTCCCGAGAGGCCGTTTTCGAGGAAAGGAGAATATCGAACGCAACCCTCGAGAAATTCAGGCAAGCCATCTTTTTACATTAAACAACTATTCGGTCGCTATAATTGTGCTTTAGCTAGTGGCCGTGATGAGCTACAAGAGAGCGTTGGAGATTGCGACTAATGCGAATGCGTTTCTCCGATCCGGAGCATCAGGCGGCAAGAGTGGCAGGCATCGTGCTGGCAATTGCGGCAGCCTATTCAGTCCTGAGTTTCGGTGGAGCCGACGATGTATTTTTTGCGGGGACGCAAATCACGATCGCGCTATTAGGGTTGGTGCTGTTTTGGCAATTCGGACTCCCGCCGCTTTCGTTGACCACCCAATGCATTCTTGGGATTCTTGCCGTATTTCCGCTGGTACAAATGCTTCCGATCCCCAGTGCCCTGGTAAAGACACTCTCTCCGCAGAGAGTTCGATTGGCAGAAAGCTTGAAAGTTCTTGACCTCGTTCCGAATGAACTGATATCTCTGACAATCGATCCACACGGAACAACAGGCGCCTTTTTGCGGCTGGTCTGCTACCTCCTGGTGTTTCTTATAGCAATCCGCATCTACAACCTCGGTGAAGGGCATTCGACGCTGGCGAAGTTACTCATCGGACTTGGAATCTTTGAAGCATCGTATGGAATCGTTCAGTATCTTACGGGTTTGCCGTACATTTTTTTCTACCAGAAAAAGACGCATGAGCTGTTGGCAACTGGAACTTACATTAACCGAAACCATTATGCCGGGCTGCTGGAAATGACGCTGCCCTTTCTTCTGGCAGGCATTCTTTTCGAGAGGCGGAGTGACACCTCTAATCGATTGTCATCGTGGCGCGGAATCATTGTCTCGCCACATCTCTCGCGGGGTTTGCGAAACGGAGTCTTTTTCGCTCTCATATTCACCGGTCTGATTTTCTCGCTTTCGCGTGGCGGGATCACGGCGGCCTTGGCTGGTGTATTGGTTACTGCGGCGATTGCGGCTTTCCAAGGGAAGCGGTCAGTAACAGGAATCCTTTTTGCGACTCTAACCATTGCTGTTTTATACACGGCATGGATTGGGGTCGGCCCAGTGTATGAACGCTTTCGAGTACTAGGCAACCAAAATTTCCTGGAGCAAGACCGATTACCGATCTGGCGCGATACTCTTGCATTGATACGCGACTTCCCGATCACTGGAACAGGATTAGGATCCTATGAGGAGGCGAGCCTGCATTATCAGTCTCAAATGCTGCGTCTGCGCTACTCCCACGCTCACAATGACTATCTCGAAATTGCCGGAGATGTAGGAATTCCAATGGCGGCCCTATTTTGGGGCAGTCTCCTGGTATTATTTGTGAACCTTGTTCGGAGTGTGGGTCGCCTCCCGCACGCAAGAGATAATATTCTGGCAACAGGATGCGCCGGGGCCATGGTCAGCATCTTTGTGCATTCACTCACGGACTTCAATCTGCAGATACCCGCCAATGCATTGATTTTCGCGTGGATCGCGGGAACCGCTGTAGCGCTCATCCAACAAAGATTACCAGAGGCATCGGGTCGCGACGTCAGTGTAGCGATCAAGCAACATAGTGTAACGCTTGTTCGTGATTAGGTTTGGCAGTTCCTCACCCGGAGATTATTTTGTGGCGAGACTGGGGCTGGTCTTGGGCAGGAGCGAAACGTCATCGAGCCAAACCGTGCCCTGCAGCAGGTTGTTGAGTTTGGAACTTCTATTTCGCCGCAGGCGGACTAGAATCATGCTGGTATTGGGCCCGGTTTGAAAATCAATTTGTTGCGCAGTCCAGGGCGAAGTTCCGACCAAGGTCTCCGTCAGGAGTTCCGGAGAGTTTTCGGGAAGCGCTGGAATGGAAACCAGCGATAGATAGAGGCCGTTATCGGTCGAAATATCTTGAGTTTTCAGGTATGCCTGAAAACGATAATCCCTTCCTGGTTCCACAGGAATCCATTGTTGTACATGGGAGAACTCCGGGTTGGTTTTTCCATCAAACTTGACGCGCAAGGAGCGACTGCCGCTCTGGGCTGCAAAATTGTCGAGCGTGATTTGATGGCCGGATGCTTGAGTCAAACGCCAGTCGAGGCCGGCATTTCGCAGAGGCGCTTCATAACCGCCATTGATGATCCGCTCTCCTGCTGGAGGATGTACGCCTTCAATCGATTCCGCCAGGGTTTCTTGCCAGACGCGTGCCGCCTCAGCTCCCATTCCCGCGGCAGCCAACGCTTCGACATAGATTAGGCCGAAGCTGATAACGACATCGGTACGGGTCGGCAGGAGCGTACGCCAAACGGGATACACTTCCCGCAACATACCCGGTTTCCCAATCAGATAGTAACAGTAGGCGATTCTGGCTGAGAGGTCAGGCGGAATCATTTCCGCCAAAATTCTTTGCGGATCCGACAACAGCTTCCCGCTCAAATCAAATAACGGGGTGCGCAAAGAAGTGTCATCAGCCGCTGCACTTCGAAAGTAGGGGTAGGCTTCTTCGGCGCGGCCCTGCTGCAATAATAGATTGGCTAAAGCCCACGCAGCGGATGGAGAATGGGGTAATGCCGTTAGCCAACCACGCAAGACGGCTTCCTGTTTCTGGGAATCTCCCAAGCGAGATTCAATGGCGGCTAGGCCTTCCCAGGCCAAGGGATCTAGCGGGTTGCGGACAAGGGCTTGGCGATATGCTTCGGCACCCTCGTTTAACTCAGCGTTATCCAAACTGAGAAGTCTTGTCCGCGCTAGATACCGCCACAAGAAGGGATTATCTGGGTCCCAACGGATTCCACGGCGCAAATTGTCGGTGGTTGGATGTTCTAACGCAAGCGTTCCCAGGCTGGAAAAAACTACGGCTCTCAGGTAAATGAGCCCCGCCAGCGCCAAAAATACTCGTAGCCCCCAGCGCTTCATTGGATGGTTTTCCATTCGCGGCAGAGCGTGCCTTCTTGGTCCATGTGTATCCCGTCAACAAAAAAAGCCCCCCATGTAGGGAGCTTCTTTAGCTGCGTCCGTGATATTTACCGCAGGGCATCTCAACGCGGTTAATGATGCAACTGCATTAGGGACGAGATCCGCTAACAACCGGGATCGCTATGGTTGGGCGGACCTCCTCACCGGTATTCTTTACAGTGATTGCGGTAGCCAGCGCGACGCCGCCAACTACCAAAATAAAAATAGGCAGGGATCCAGCAATAAACGCCGGCGCGGCCGATGCTGCTGGTGATGCAGCCGGTGCGGCGGGCGCGGCCGGGGCGGAGGCCATCGCAAAAAGCTTGGTTTCGCCTGCGTTAATCAAGGCCAAAGAAACCCCCG